>DATKNM010000099.1:0-2979 GCA_035541335.1 Binatia bacterium | reverse complement strand
CAGCTTGACGATTGTCGACTTGCCGGCACCATTCTCGCCGAGCAAAGCGTGGACGCTGGCTTCCGCCACCTCGAAGGAGACGTCGTCGACCGCGACCGTGGCGCCGAAGGCCTTGCGGACATGGTCAGCTGCGATGGCGATCGGCGCGCCGTCGGTCATGTGGAGACCCGGAATTCGTTGGCGCGGGCGGCCGGGCCGCCCGGAGGCAGATTGATTTCGCGAAAAAGAAGCTGGACGACGCAGGGTGCGCCGTCCAGCGTCCAGTTGCAGGGACTTAGGGTTCGGGCTGGCCGACCAGAGCGGCCTGGAACCCGACTTCCGGCGTCTGCTCGGAGAAGATCGAGGCAAACCAGCCGGGGTTCGGCACGAGCGCCGGAGGGAACGCGTTGCAGCCGGCCTTCATCTCTTCCCAGGAGCCGGTCTCGCAATACTTGACGGTCTCGTTGGTGACGATGGGCAGCGGCAGCTTGGTGTTCTTCGGGATGTCCTTGCCCTCGAGCTTCTGCACCGCGAGCTTCAGCGCCAAGGCGCCGGAGTAGGGCGGCGAGGCGTAGGAGATGCGCGGTGCGCCCAGCGGCGCGTAGGGCGAGTCGCCGCCCTCGACCTTGGTGCCGGCCGGCAGCATCTGGATGCGGCCGCCATTGGCGCCTTCGCCGGCGCAGGGCAGCAGCTCCTCCGGCTTCTTGCCGGCCTCGAGCTCCATCGAGTTCGCGGTGTAGCAGCCGACCTGCATCCAGAGCCCGTTGATCTCGTTCCAATTGTGGGTGGCGATGATCTTCGAAAGCTCGGTGCGGGCGACCGCCTGGCTCCACATGCCGACCGCCTCGGCGACGATCTTGATGTCCGGACTCTTGGCGAAGACCTCCTTCGCCGCCTTGGTGCGGAGCGTATCGACTGAGGTACCGGGCACGCCGGTGATGACGACGATGTTGCCCTTGCCGTTCAGTTTCTTCACCAGCCATTCGGCGGTGACCCGGCCGGCCTCTTCCTGGTCGATCGAGACGTTGTAGGCGCAGGGCTCGGAGATGTTGGCGTCGTAGGCGATGATGATGACGCCCTTGTCGCAGGCGTTCTTCACCGCCGCATTCAGCGCGGTGGGCGAGATCGGATAGACCACGATCGCCTGGGCGCCGGCCTGCACCATCGCGTTGATCTGCTGGATCTGGCGCTGGGCGTTGGGGCCGGCCACCTGGACCTGCAGGTCGACCTTGTCGGCGAAGTCCTTGTGCGCGGCCATGGCTTTCACCATGTTCGCCGCTTCGGCCTGCCAGTCGTTGCCGATGTAGCTCATCGACAGATAGACCTTGAACTTGTCGGCGTGCGCCGCCCCTGCGCCCAGGGACACGCCCAAGGCGGACACGCCCAAGGCCATTCCGGCGCAAGCCACGAAGCGCCACATATTTCTCAGCGATTTCATCGTCTCTCTCCCATCGCGCAGCCGGTTTCTTGGCGTGCCGAAGCGACGCCGCGGTCCCGTCCGCGACTGCATCGGAGCGAGGCCGAGATTCTTTTTTGATCATTTGATCATAAATCAGATATCATGGTGCATCAAGCGCATTCCCGCACTTGACGCCACCATGGCCCGGCGATACCCGCAGCATTCGAGATGACCGATCAATCCCCGAATCAGCGACCGCGGCGGCGCACCTCCTCCCTGCCCCAGATGCAGGTTGCCCGCGTCACCCTGCCCGGGGAGATCTATCAGCGTTTGAAGACAATGATTCTCGACGGCGGTTTGATCCCCGGCGAGCTGGTGACGATCCAGGGCCTGGCCGGCGCCTTCGGCGTCAGCGCCATGCCGGTCCGCGAGGCGTTGCAGCGGCTGACCGCGGAAGGCGCGTTGCGCGTCATCTCCGGCCGGTCGGTCGGAATCCCGGAACTCGAATCCGATCGCCTGGCGGATCTCACCAGGGTCCGGGTCGAGATCGAGAGCCTGGCCGCCTCCTGGGCGACGCCGCGGGTGAACGAAGCCGGCATCGCGCGGCTCGAATCCCTGGTCGACACCATGACCACGGCGGTCGATGCCGGCGACACCCGCGCCTATGTGCGTGCCAATCACGATTTCCATTTCACGATCTATGCCGCCTCCGGCTCGGAGACGCTGCTGAGCGTGATCGAAGGCCTGTGGCTGCAGGTCAGCCCCTACTTCCATCTGCTGCACGGCGTGCGCGGTGCCGGCAACTACGACAACGCCAATCACGAGCACAAGCTGATCCTCGCTGCGATCCGTGCCGGCGATGCCGAAGGCTGCGCCGCCCATCTCCGCGGCGACATCGAATCCGCCACCGCCGGTCTCCTCAAGCTGCTGGGCTAGCGGATGCGGCCCAGGCCGCATCCGCGCGCGACAGTTACTGCTCGGGCTGGCCGACCAAGGCGGCGTTCAGCCCGACCTCGGGCGTCGTTTCCGAGTAGATCGAGGCGAACCAGCCGGGATTGGCGATGATCGCAGGCTGAAAGACGTTGCAGCCCGCCTTCATCTCGGCCCAGGTGCCTTCCTTGCAGAGCTTCACGTTGTCGTTGGTGACGATGTTCTGCTCGACATTGGTCAGCGCCGGGATCTCCTTGCCTTCGAGCTTCTTCACGGCAAGGGTCAGCGCCAGCGCGCCGGTGAAGTTCTGCGACCCCGATGACCAGCGCTTGGCGCCCATCGGCCGATAGGTGCCGCTGGCCCCCTCGACCTCGGTGCCGGCCGGCAGCATCTGGATGCGGCCGCCGTTCGACGCCTCGCCGGCGCAGGGCCGGAGCTTGTCGTCGGCGATGCCGGATTCGCTCTGCATCGAATTCGCGGTGTAGCAGCCAGCCTGCATCCAGAGCCCGTCGATCTGGTCCCAGGGATGGGTCGCGATCAGCTTGGTGAGCTCGGTGCGGGCGACCGCCTGGCTCCACATGCCGTTGACCTCGGCGATGACATGGATGTCCGGATGCTTGGCGAACACTTCCTTGGCGCCTTCGTTGCGCAGGGTGTCGACCGTGGTGCCC
>DATKNM010000098.1:0-3745 GCA_035541335.1 Binatia bacterium | reverse complement strand
CGCGCCAAGCACCGCGTCGATGCGATCGCGGGCGCGCTCGCAATCCTGCTTCGATCCCGAAAGAAAGAGGCGGCCGGTGGCGCCGATCATCTGCACGTCGACGAGCGTGATGCCCGGCGCCGCCTTCTCCGCCTCATTGGCGGCGACCGAGGCAAACAAGGCCGGCTCCAGCTCGTAGAGCAGCAGCGACTTCCCCGGAAGCAGCATCGAGGCCTCGCGGGTGCGGTTGAGGATGATCGCATGCTGGTCGGCGACGTTCTCGATGATGTCGGCGAAATGGGTGCGCGGCTTCAGCTGGTCGGTCGGCTTGTGCCCCATCCCGGCCAGCACGCCCTCGCCCACCCGCTTCAGCGCCGCGAGGTCGGCGGAATGGAGTTCAAGGATGCCGTATTGCCGCTCGACATAGAGCAGGCCGGGCTCGAGGTCAGGGTCATGCTTCAGGGCGAGATCGCAAATGCGATGAATCGCCAAGGCCGGCGCCACCTCGATGATCAGGCTGTGCTCACCTTCCAGCGGCGGATAGCCGCGCGCCCGCATCGGCGTTGACATATAGGCCGCGAACTGACGGCCGAGGGACTCGATCAGCAGATAGACGCGGAGCTCGGTCATGGAATGTGCCGCCGGCACAGCCCCGCAGCACCGAGCGACTCCTCACCCAGCTTCGGGTAAGGCGCGGCCTTCGGCCTCGCCAACCCTGCGCAACCCTCTCCCACAAGGAGAGAGGGAAAGGGGAAGAGAGGCTCGGTCAAAAGCCCTCTCCCCTCGTGGGTAAGGGTTTGGGTGAGGGGGCGTCCCATACTCGGCCTTCCTGATTACGCGCCACCGTCGAGGGAGGCCGTCACTTCCCCGAAGCGGTGGTGAAGTGCTTCGAGAGGTCGGCGTGCGGCCGCGGGATGACGTGGACCGAAACGAGGGTGCCGACGGTATTGGCGGCCTCGGCGCCGGCCTCGGTCGCGGCCTTCACTGCGCCGACATCGCCGTTGATGATGACGGCGACCAGGCCGTCGCCCACCTCCTCGCGGCCGACGATGGTGACGTTCGCGGCCTTTACCATGGCATCGGCCGCGGCGAGCGCCGCGACGAAGCCCTTGGTCTCGATCATTCCGATGGCATTCGACATGATGGTTCTCCGTCAGTTGATGGTCGTGATCACTTGCGCGCGGCGGCAGGCGCCTGCTTCACCGCGTTGGAAGGCTGGTCCAGCGAGCCGATGATGAGGGCGTCGATGGGGATCTTGCCGCCGCCGAGCCAGGCGGCGGCGGTCGAGCCCGTAACGACCATGACCTCCTCGCCCTCGCCGCAGCCGAGGACGTCGAAGGCCATGATGCGGCTGCCGCCGTTCATCTCGACTTCGAGGAAGGCGCCCGAGGGAATGTGCTCGATGCGCTTGGTCGCCCAGTAGCGGCCGACCACATGTCCACGGATCATGGCTTCATCCTCTCGATGGTGATTCCGAGATTGCGGGCGCGGTCCCGCGCCAGCGGCGTCACGCTGACCGCGGGGCCGATCTCCAGCCGGCGCGTGCCGTTCGGCAGCTTGGCGAGCGATCCTTCGGTGACAACGCCGCTGTCGATGCGGGTGGCGCCGCCGGAGGCTGCCGGCGCGCTCGCAATCGGCGCGGCGCCATGGCCGGCGTCCAGCTTGAAGCGATAGCTGCCGGCGGCGATGGCGTGCCGGGTCGCGGGATTCTCGGCCAGCGCCAGCACCTGCCGCGCGAAGGCGGCAACGTCGGCATCGCTGGCGATCCGCACTCGATGCTCGGCGGGCGCCGACGCGGGCGGCGATGCTTCACGCGGCGCCCCTTTCGCGGCGGCGAGCTCGGTCGCGATCACGTCGCGGATGAGCGCCCGAAGATCCTTGCCGCCCAGCATTCCCTTACCCTTCCAGCGCCCGGATCGCGCGTTCCGCGGCCGCGGCGCCCATGCGCACGTCGGATTCCTCGCCGGAGAGATAGACTCTCCCCGTGGCGCCGATCATGCGGTAGTCCACGATCTTGATCTCCGCCGCCTTCTCCGCCTCGTTGGCGGCAAGGATGGCGTAGGATGCAGGTTGCATCTCCAGCACGAACAGCGATTCCCCGGGCAGGATCATCGAACCCATCTTGTTGCGATTGATGAGGAAGGCGTGCACCGGATCGACCCGGGTCACGATCTTCGCCGCCAGCACCTGTGGCCGCATTGCCTGGCCCTCATCGGCACCCAGCGCATCGATGGCGGCCCGCGCCGCGGCCTTCACGGAGGAAGTCGAGCGGGAGTGAAATTCGAGATAGCCAAACTGGCGCTCGACCACGAGGATGCCGCCGCCGACGTCGGCGTGCTTCAGCGCCACGTCGGTCAAGGGCTCGATGTCGAGGCCGGGCGCCACCTCGATGATCTGCGCCGCCATGTTGGTGCGTGGCAGCCTGCCGCGCATCCAGCTTGCCATATAGCAGAGCGTCTGCGGCTGCATCTGGTCGATGAAGATGAAGGAGCGGAGCTCGGCCATGCTATTTCCTGAGCGCGCTCCGGAGTTCGTCCAGCACGATGCGACGAATTTCTTCCCTGAGCAGCGCGATCTCGTCGGTAGCGGCCGGCGCTGCGGCAGCCCCCTCCTGCAGCGTGCCTAGGGTCATCGGTGCTGCGCGACCGAGCACCGGCGCCGGCAGGGCATCGACCGGCTCCAGCGTGCCGAAATCGCCGAACGGCTCGCTCGCATCGTCGTTGTAGGCGATGCGGGTCCAGTTGACGAGGTGCCTGGGCTCGATGTTCTCGCCCACCGCCGAGCGGCCGAAGAAGCCGGTACCGATGGTGAAAGAGGGGGCAAGGTGCGTCGCGAATCCGGCGGCGCCCTGGCTGCAGGGCGCGTTCACCGCGACCCGGAGCGCCTTCACGTTGGCGGCGAACTTCAGGATGGTCGCCGGTGTCTTGCTGTGGATCGCGGCAGAATGGCCGGCGCCGGCCATGCGGATCAGCGCACGGGACATGGTGACCGCCGCCTCGACATGAGGGGCGCGCACGAAGCCAAGCACCGGGCAGAGCTTCTCCTTGGAGAGCGCTTCGTCGATGCCGACGCGGTCGATCTCGGCGAGGATGATCTTGGCGTTACCGGGCACGCGGATCCCGGCCTTCTGGCCGATCTCGCCGGCGGACTTGCCGAGGACCTCGACGTTGAAGCTGCCTTTTCCGTAGAGCAGATCGCGCAACGCGGCGACCTCTTCCGGCTTTGCCACATAGGCGCCGCTGCGACCGAAGGCGGAGAGCAGGCGGTCGGCAATCCCTTCCTCCGCGACCACCACACTCTCGTTGGTGCAGAGGATCGAGTTGTCGAAGCTCTTCGATTCGACGATCCGCCGCGCCGCCGCCTCGAGGTCGGCACTGGCATCGACCATGACCGGGGCGTTGCCGGGCCCGACGCCGATCGCCGGATTGCCGGAGCTGTAGGCGGCGCGCACCATCGGCGTGCCGCCGGTCGCCAGGATCACGTTGATCTTCGGCGACTTCATGATGTGGTCGATCAGCGGCAGCGACGGCGCGTCGATCCACTGGATGACGCCAGACGGCGCCCCCGCCTTCACCGCCGCCTCGGCCATCACCCGCGCCGCCTCGTTGGAGCAGGCCTTCGCCATGGGATGGGGCGAGATCACGATGGCGTTCCGGGTCATCAGGGCGAGCAGGATCTTGAAGAAGACGGTGCAGACCGGGTTGGTCGAGGGTGTCAGCGCGAAGACCACGCCGGCTGGGCGCGGCAGCTCGACGATCTTCTTCTC
>DATKNM010000097.1:0-4593 GCA_035541335.1 Binatia bacterium | reverse complement strand
GACTTCGGCTGCGCGAGACTCATGAGCTCAACACCAGATCGTCGCGATGGATGATCTCCTCACGGCCGCGAAAGCCGAGCAAGCCGGCGATTTCCCGGCTCTTATGGCCCATGATCGCCCGCGCATCCTTGGCGCTGTAGGCCGAGAGGCCCCGGGCGATCTCGTTCCCGGCGGCATCGGCGACGACAACCGCGTCGCCGCGCTCGAACTTGCCCTCGACCTTGATGACGCCGGCCGGCAGCAGGCTGCGCCCGGACCGCAATGCTCCCAAGGCCCCGGCATCGACGGTCAGCGTGCCGGCGGGCTTCAGCGTGCCGCCGATCCAGCGCTTGCGCGCGGTCTTCGGCTCGGCCGCGGGGAGGAACCAGGAGCACCTGGCGCCGTCGATCACCGCCTGCAGCGGAGTCATGCGCCGGCCGTCGGCGATCGCCATGCGGCAACCGGCATTCATGGCGATGCGCGCCGCGGCGAGCTTCGTCACCATGCCGCCGGAGCTGTAGCCCGGCGGCGCCTCGCCGGCCATGGCCTCGATCTCGGCATTCATCTCGCCGATCTCGGCGATGAATTGCGCCGACTTGTCCTTCCGCGGATCGGCGGTGTAGAGCCCGTCGATATCGGAGAGCAGCACCAGCGCGTCGGCGCTGATCATGGCGGAGACCCGCGCCGCCAGACGGTCGTTGTCGCCGAAGCGGATCTCCGAGGTCGCGACCGTGTCGTTCTCGTTGATGACCGGCACGGCGTCGAGCTTCAGCAAGGTGCTCAAGGTCGAGCGCGCGTTCAGGTGCCGCCGCCGCTCCTCGGTGTCGTCGAGGGTCAGCAATACCTGGGCGCAGGTGATGCCGTGACGCGCCAGCGCCTCCTGATAGGCATGGGCGAGGCGGATCTGGCCGGTCGCGGCGGCCGCCTGCTTCTCCTCCAGCCTGAGCGCGCCGGCCTCGAGACCGAGCCGGCGCCGCCCGACCGCGATCGCGCCGGAGGAGACCAGCACGACCTCGGTGCCGTTCTTGCGGAGGGCCGCAACGTCGTCGCAGAGCGCCTCCAGCCATTTGCGCCGGATGTCGCCCTCCTCCTCGACCAGCAGCGCAGAGCCGATCTTCACCACCAGCCTTTTCGCGGTGGCGAGACTGCGCTCCTTCGCGGTGCTGCGTCGCTCGGTCACGACATGCCTCAGTATGTGGCGCGGCCGCCGGTGAGGTCGAAGGTGAAGCCGGTGGTGAAGCTGCAGGCGGGTGAGACGATCCAGCCGATCAGCTCGGCCGCTTCCTGGAGCTCGCCGCAGCGGCGCATCGGGATCTTCGCGGTCATGTAGTCGACCGTCGCCTGCGGCAGGGCATCGACCATCGGCGTGCGGATCACGGCGGGGGCGAGGCCGTTGATGGTGATGCCGCTCTCCGCATAGTCCTTGCCGAGGGTCTTCACCAGGCCGATCAGGCCCGCCTTGGTCGCGGAATAGGCCGCCATGCCGGCATTGCCGTCCTTGCCGGCGATCGAGGCGACATGGAGGATGCGGCCGAACTTCCGCGACAGCATGTGCGGCAGCACCGCCTTCGACAGCAGGAAGGCGCCCTTCAGGTTGATGCGGTAGACGAAGTCGAAATCGTCGATCTCGACCTCGTGGGCCGGGACGTTGGTCTTACCGGTGACGCCGGCGCAATTGACGAGCGCGTCGATCTTGCCGAACTGCCTGGCGACGGAATCGATCGCGTCCTTGACCGCGTTCCAGTCGGTCACATCGACGGCGAGGGCCATCGCCTTGCCGCCGAGCGACTTCGCCGCGGCCTCGACGCCCTCCTTGTTGCGGTCGAGGCAGGCGACGCGCGCACCCTGCCCCGCCAGGAACTGCGCCGTGGTGAGGCCGATGCCGCTCGCGGCGCCGACCACGGCGACCGCATAGTCGCCCTGGTCAATGTAACGCAGACTCATGCTCATTCCCCTCGTCCTGCAATGCCTCGATGGCCTCGGCGGCCTTGCGTTCCTCGCCGATGATCTCCAGCGCCCGGCGCAGCAGCTCTTTAATGCCGCTGCCGGCGGCGCCGGAGATGGCGAAGACCTTGCCGCCGCTCTTCTTGGTGATTTTCGCAGCCCGCGCGAGCTTCTTCGATTTCTCCGCGATGGTCTCCTCGTCGAGCGCGTCGCATTTGTTGAGGGCGACGATCTCGCGCTTCTGCGCCAGCGTCTCGCTGTAGGCCGTGAGCTCGCGGCGCACGGTCTTGTAGGCGCCGGCGACGTCTTCCTCGGTGCCATCGATCAGATGGATCAGCACGCCGCAGCGCTCGATATGGCCGAGGAAGCGGTCGCCGAGGCCGGCGCCTTCATGCGCGCCCTCGATCAGGCCGGGGATGTCGGCCAGCACGAACTCGCGGTCGTCGGCGCGCACCACGCCGAGCTGCGGATGCAGGGTGGTGAACGGATAGTCGGCGATCTTCGGCTTCGCCCGGCTGACCGCGGCGAGGAAGGTGGACTTGCCGGCATTCGGCAGGCCGATCAGGCCGGCGTCGGCGATCAGTTTGAGGCGCAGCCAGATCCAGCGCTCCTCGCCCGGCCAGCCCTCGCCCTTCTGGCGCGGCGCCTGGTTGGTCGAGGACTTGTAATGCGTGTTGCCGAAGCCGCCGTCACCGCCCTTGCAGAGCACGATCCTCTGGCCCGGTTTGGTGAGGTCGAAGAGGACGGTTTCCTTGTCGTCGTCCAGGATCTGGGTGCCGACCGGCACCTTCAAGATAATGGTCGGGCCGGAGGCGCCGGAGCGGTTTGCGCCCATGCCGTGATAGCCGCGGCGCGCCTTGAAGTGCTGCTGGTAGCGGTAGTCGATCAGCGTGTTCAGGTTCGGCGCCGCCTCGACGATGATGTCGCCGCCGCGCCCGCCGTCGCCGCCGTCCGGCCCGCCGAACTCGATGAACTTCTCGCGGCGGAAGCTGACGCAGCCGGCGCCGCCGTCCCCGCTCTTCACGAAGATCTTGGCCTCATCGAGGAATTTCATCGGTGGGACCCCAGAGCCTCGCCATGCTTCGGTGCGGCCCCGCCCCGGGTCGTCATGCCCGGCGAAGGCCGGGCATCCACGAGTTTGCCAGCCGCAGAGGAACTCGTGGATGCCCGGGCCAAGCCCGGGCATGACGACCGAATGAGAAGGGGGCGGTGCTGCATCATCTCGAAGCGACTATCCGATCAGGCAACGAAAAAGGGGAACGGCGGCTTCGCCATTCCCCTTCCAAACTCGCGGTCGTGAATGGCCGCGCCTATTTGAGGCGCAACGATTTCACTCCGCCGCCGGTCGCTGGGTCGCAGCGGCCTCGGCCGGCTTCACCGAGACATAGGTGCGGCCGCCAGTGGTGGTGTGGAACGCGACCTTGCCGTTCGCCTTGGCGAACAGGGTGTGGTCCTTGCCGATGCCGACATTGGCGCCGGGGTGGAACTTGGTGCCGCGCTGGCGGACGAGCACGTTGCCCGCGACCACGATCTGGTCGCCGAACTTCTTCACGCCCAGGCGCTGGCCGGCGGAATCGCGGCCGTTGCGCGAGCTGCCGCCTGCTTTCTTATGTGCCATGACTTCGTACTCCTGCTGGCCCGGCCGAAGCTCAGGCGGCCTTGATGTCGACGATCTTGAGCGCGGTCAGCTTCTGGCGATGGCCGCGCTTCCGGCGATAGTTGTGCCGGCGGTTCTTCTTGAAGATGATGACCTTGTCGGCCTTGGCCTGCTCGACCACCTCGGCGGCCACGCTGGCGCCCTTCACGGTGGGCTGGCCGACGGTGATGTTGGCGCCGTCGCCGATCATCAGCACCTCGGTCAGGGAAACGGCGGCACCCGCCTCGCCCTCGAGCTTTTCCACGAGGATGACGTCGTTCTTGGCGACCTTGTATTGCTTGCCGCCGGTCTTGATCACCGCATACATGACTCTGCGTCCTTAAAGGCGCCCGGCGCCCGATTGGGCCAAGCCGAATGCGCATAAAACATGGGCCGCCAACCCGTCTCCCGGGGCGACCCGAACCGGAGCCGGGAATATACGGAGCGAAGTCCCCCTGTCAATGCGATTCCGGGCGATTCCGGCAGCGATTCCCGAGCGATTCCCAGGTGATTCCCTGGCCGATTCAGCCGCTTCCGAGCAGGGCGGCACGCCCAGCTCGCGACGCCCCAATTTAGTCGCAATCTCGCGACCTTACCATAACGCATTGATTATTCGATATTTCCATTGATGACTGCCGCGTGACGGCCGGGCGCCGGTCATGTCTAAACCGTGACAGCCGCCTCCGCCTGCAATACGTTGATTCTGAAACATTCCGTCGCCGGCCTTGCGCTTCGGCCGTCCTGCTCCAGCCCGAGCACGGCCAGATCCCCGGTCTTGAGGTCGGCGATCACCGCGAGGCGGCTCAGCTTGTTCAGCATGGGATATTTCAGCCAGCGGAAATCGGCGCCGAGGCTCCGCAGATCGGGCACATAGACGCGGCACTGGGCGAGCCGGCCGGGGCTGTCGATGCCCCGGGGATGGCCGCGCTTCCGGCGATAGTTGTGCCGGCGGTTCTTCTTGAAGATGATGACCTTGTCGGCCTTGGCCTGCTCGACCACCTCGGCGGCCACGCTGGCGCCCTTCACGGTGGGCT
>DATKNM010000096.1:0-2803 GCA_035541335.1 Binatia bacterium | reverse complement strand
ATACATCCGGTCGTCCGCGGGGCCGGCGGCGACGCTGCCGGCGGGCGGCGACAGCCAGACGACCTCCGGCTCGCCGAATCCGGCGAGGAAGGGCGCCTGCGGAAAGAGCCGGACGCGGGTTCCGAAGTCGCGGACCCGCGTATCGTGGGTGACGGGCATGGGCGATACCCCTGAGCAGCACGGAAATTCTACCGCGGAAGGGAGAAATCTCAACCGTATTGGGCTGGAGCATCGGAACTTCATCCGTGCGCAATCCGCGACGCCGCGGCTGCAGGCAACCCCCACTCCAGCTCGCCCACATCTTGGGGGCGAGGGATTTCTTGAAGACGCTGCGGATCGTGAAAGCGATGGCGGCGAGAAGACGCGGCCCTAGGCCATCGCCATCTGGCGGTAGTCGGCGCGGAGCTTGGCACCGATGCCATCGGTCCCGAGCTCGCGGCCGTCGAAGCGGCCGACCGAGCGGATCTCGAACAGGGAGTTGGTCAGCAGGATCTCCCGCGCCCGATCGAGGTCGGCGGGAAGCAATGCGGTCTCCTCGACAGCGACATGGAGGGCGGCGGCGAGGTCCAGCACCACCAGGCGCGCGATGCCCGGCAGCACGCCGTCCGAGATCGGCGGTGTCACCAGGCGGTCATCGATGAGGGCGAACAGGTTGGCGCGGGCGCCGCAGGCGACGCGGCCGCCGTTGTTGAGCAGGATCGCCTCCTCGGCGCCGCGCTTTGCCGCCTCGCCCGCCGCCAGCACGTTGTCCATGGCCGCCAGCGATTTCATGCGGGAGAGCGGCGAGCCTTCGTTGCGGCGGATGCCGACCAATGTCGCGGAGCAGAGCTCCGGCAGCGGCGCATAGGCCACGGCCGAGATCACCAGCGTCGGGCGCGGATCGGCGGGCGGCGCCAGGCCGCGCGGGCCGGTGCCGCGGCTGAGGGTGATGCGGATGGCGGCGTCGCGATCGTGGAGCCGGTTCGCCGCCAGCACCTCGGTCACGGCCTCGGCGATCGCCGGTGCGTCCAGCGGCAGCGGCAGGTCGATCTCGGCGGCGGCCCGGGCGAGCCGCTCCAGGTGGTCGGCGAGGCGGAACGGCCGGCCGCGATAGGCACGCAAGGTCTCGAACAGCCCGTCGCCCAGGGTGAAGCCGCGGTCGGCGGGGTCGATCCGCACCTCGCTCTGCCGCTCGATCACACCGTTTATATAGATCATCGCGTCGCCTGCCTCGGGAGCGCGGCGGCGCCGTCACCGGCCAGGGTCGCGATCAGCGCCTGGGCCTTGACCAGGCTTTCCTGCAGCTCGGCTTCGGGGTCGCTGTCGGCGACGATGCCGCCGCCGACCTGGAAGGAGATGCGGTCATGGTCGATCAGCAGGGTGCGGATCACGATGTTGGTGTCCATCGCCCCGCCGCAGGAGAGATAGCCGATGGCGCCGCAATAGGGGCCGCGCGCGGTCGGCTCCAGCTCGGCGATCACCTCCATGGCACGGATCTTCGGCGCGCCGGTGACGGAGCCGCCTGGAAACGCGACGCGCATGAGATCGACCGGGCCGAGGCCTTCGGCCAGCTCCGCGGTCACCACCGAGACCAGGTGATGCACCGTCGCGTAGCTTTCGAGCCCGTTCAGCACCGGCACCTTGACCGAGCCCAATTTCGCCGCGCGACCGAGGTCGTTGCGCAGCAGATCGACGATCATCAGGTTCTCGGCCCGGTCCTTCTGGCTGGCCAGGAGTTCTTGGGCCAAAGCAGCGTCCTCGCCGGCAGTGCGGCCGCGGGGCCGCGTGCCCTTGATCGGCCGGGTCTCGATCATCCGATCCGCCACCTTCAGGAACCGCTCCGGCGAAGACGACAGCACCGCGGTCGCGCCGAAATCGAGATAGGCGGCAAAGGTCGCGGGGTTGTGGCGGCGCAGCGCTTCGTAGAGCGCGAGGCGCCCGATGCCCTCGTTGCGGAAGCCGCCATTGCAAGAATCGGGGGGAAGCGGCGCCTGGAAACGCTGGGTGATGTTGGCCTGGTAGATGTCGCCGGCCACGATGTAGTCGATGGTGCGGCGGACCATGTCGCGGTAGCGCCCGGGATCGAGGTCGGGCTGCGCCGCGATCGACCAGGAGAGGCGCGGCAGCGATGGACTGCGCTCGAGCCGGGCCAGCGCCCATCGGGTGCGCGCCTCAGCCCGTGCCTGCCGCGCCGCGGGCTCGACCTCCGGATAGCCGCTGGCGAACACAAAGGCGCGCCGCTCCAGGTGGTCGATGGCGACGACCAGATCGTAGAAGCCGAAATCGAGGTCGGGAAAGCCGTGGTCCCGGCGGCCATGGGGCGGCACCGCCTCGACCCAATGCCGCAGGCCATAGCCGAAGACGCCGGCGAGGCCGGTCTGGAACGGCGGCATGCCGGGGACCTGGGCCAGGGGATAGCGTTGCAGCAGGTCAGCGAGCGCATCGAACGGCGCGCCCGCGAACCGGGCGCCGTCGATTTCGACCGCCTCGCCCGACGCCATGACCCGGTGGATCGGGTCGGCGGCGATGAAGGAATAGCGGCCGAGGGTCTCGTGCCGGAGCGCGCTGTCCAGGAAGACCAGGCCGGGGCAATCGGCGAAGGCGGCCACCCACGGCATGGGATCGTCCGCCGGGTCCGCCGGGAGGACGTGGCGCGGAATCTCCGTGATCAGAGGTTCGGGAAGGGGATCTGGAACGCGCCGGGTCATGGCGCGGAAGCTAGCATTCCCGGGCGGGGGTCAAAACCATGATCCGCGACCGGGAATGACCCGGAACCGCCGTGGGAAAGGACCGGAAATCAGGAAAAAAGGTCGGAGCTGACGAT
>DATKNM010000095.1:0-3734 GCA_035541335.1 Binatia bacterium | reverse complement strand
CCGCTCCTCGGCGGAGATCGCGTGGATGTAGAGGCGCTTCAGCCGGTCCATCTCCACCTCGCCGTCGTCGATCAGCCTTGTCACGAAGCTGATCGCCCGCATCTCGCGCATCAGCGAGGAGTTGAAGCTGATCTCGTTGATGCGGTTCAGGATCTCGCCGGCCGTGACGGGCAGCTCCTTGCGCATGATCGGATTGATGTGCACCACCATCACGTCGGACGCGTCGCAATGGTAGACCAGCGGATAGATCGCCGGATTGCCCATGTAGCCGCCGTCCCAATAGGCCTCGCCGTCGATCTCGACGGCCTTGAACAGGAACGGCAGGCAGCCCGAGGCGAGCACCGCATCGACCGAAAGCTCGGACTCGTCGAACACCTTCACCTTGCCGGTGCGAACGTTGGTGGCGCAGAGGAAGAGCTTGATCGGCAGCTTGCCGCGTTTCATGGCGTCGAAGTCCACCGAGGCAGCCAGCACATCGCGCAGCGGATTCCAGTCGGTCGGATTCAATTGATAGGGCGAGAGCACGCGGGTCACGAAGTCCAGCCAGACGAAGGCCGGCGAATTGTCCAGCGAGCGGTTGCCGGTGAGCTTGTCCCACCAGGTCGCCTGGAACGGCGTGCGCGAGGCGGCATGGGCGATGCGGCGCCAGAAATTGCCGAGCGCAAGCTTGGCCCCTGCCCGCCCACCCTGCTGATAGCCATAGACCATCACGGTCGCGTTCATGGCACCGGCGGAGGTGGCTGAGATGCCGTCGAACTCCAGGCGCTCCTCCTCCAGCAGGCGATCGAGCACGCCCCAGGCGAACGCGCCATGGGCGCCACCGCCCTGCAGAGCAAGGTTGAGACGGCGCGTTGCGACGGAACTGTTCCGCGCGTCCGCAGGCTTGGTGGCGACTTCGAGGTTCATGGCATCCCCCTTCCTGGGCTCCTCAATGCGCGGTCCAGCCGCCGTCCACGGGCAGCGCCGTGCCGGTGATCGATCCGGCATGCGGGCCACAGAGGAACGCGGTCAGGGCGCCGATCTCGCCGACCTCGGCGAAGGCCTTGGTCGGCACGTTCTTCAGGAGCACGTCGCGCACGACCTGGTCCTTGTCGATCTTGTGCGCCGCTGCCTGCTCGTCGATCTGCTTCGCCACCAGCGGCGTCCAGACATAGCCGGGGCAGATTGCATTGACGGTGACGCCGTGCTCCGCGCCTTCGAGGGCCGCGACCTTGGTCAGGCCGAGCACGCCGTGCTTGGCGGCGACATAGGCCGACTTGAACGGAGAGGCGATCAGCCCGTGGGCGGAGGCGATGTTGACGATGCGGCCCCAGCCGCGGCGCTTCATCTCGCCGAAGCTGGCGCGGATCGCGTGAAAGGCGGCCGAGAGGTCGATCGCCAGGATCGCGTTCCATTTTTCGACCGGGAAGGACTCGATCGGTTCCACGTGCTGGATGCCGGCATTGTTCACCAGGATGTCCAGCGAACCGAAAGCACGACGCGCGGCGTCGATCATCGCCTCGATCTCATCGGGCTTGGAAACGTCGGCGCCGTCGTAGAGGACGCGCACCTGGTGACGGTCTGCGAGTTCCGCGCGCTTCATCTCGATCGCGGCCGGTTCGCCGAAACCGTTCATCACCACATCGGCGCCGTCGGCGGCAAGCGCCTCCAGCACGGCGAGTCCGATGCCGCTGGTCGAGCCGGTCACCAGGGCGACGCGGCCTGCCAGCGGCCGCGTGCTCTTCGACTGCGAGGTGTTCTGGGGGGTGCTGTTCATGGCGGCCTTCCGCAAAGGGGTTTCGATGCCGCCAATCTGCCGCTCGGTCGTCGCCTAGGAAAATGCCAGGGTCCTATGGTTTCGATGCGCCATCAGCATCGCCGGATCGATGCCCGGCGGTTATACTTCGGCCCAGTCACGGCGGCCGCCGGCCGTCCGATCTTGAGGGGTTAAACCCATGGAAATGCACCAGATCCGCTACTTCCTGGCGGTGTGCGGCACCTTGAACTTCACGCGGGCGGCGGAGCAGTGCAATGTCACCCAGCCGGCGCTGACCCGCGCCATCCAGAAGCTCGAGGAGGAGCTGGGCGGGCTCCTATTCCGGCGGGAGCGCAAGCTCACCCACATGACCGACCTCGGCAACCTGGTGCGGCCGCAGCTGGAAGGGATCCTGAAGCAGAGCGACCAGGCGCGCACGACCGCGCAGAGCTTCCTGCAATTGAAGGACGCGCCGCTTCGCCTCGGCGTCATGTGCACGATCGGCCCGGTGCGGTTCGTGAGCTTCCTCTCGCGCTTCGGCGCCGACCATCCCGGCATCGAGGTTTCGCTGACCGAGAGCATTCCGGACGAGCTCATCGGCATGCTGATGGACGGATCGCTCGACGTCGCGATCACCACGGCGCCGGAGGAGCCGAATGAGCGGCTCGATTTCCGCAAACTCTACGAGGAGCGCTTCGTCGTCGCCTTCCCGCCCGGCCATCGCTATGAGGCGATGGAGGCGGTGCCGATCAAGGAGATCGCCGGCGAGGCCTATCTGTCCCGCGCCAACTGCGAATACTACGAGCGCCTGGAGAACATTCTCGAGCAGCAGATGGTGCGGGTCGAGGACGTGTTCCGCTCCGAGCGCGAGGACTGGATCCAGATCATGGTGATGGCGGGGATGGGCATCTGCTTCATGCCGGAGTTCTCCGCCGTGCTGCCCGGCCTCATGACCCGGCCGATCGTCGACCCGCCGGTCAGCCGGACGGTCTATCTCGGCACGGTCGCCGGCCGGCGCTTCTCCCCCGCGGTCGCCACCTTCATCAAGGCGATCGACCGCTATCAGTGGCCGCAACAGGCGGAACCGGTGACCGAGATCGCCACCCTGCCGGATCAGCGCCGGGCGTGAAGCCGCAGGCGATCGCGATGCCCGAGAGGACCCAGGCGCCGCCGCGGAAGTTCCGCCGCCTCGGGATCGGCGCCGCGTTGACCCTGCTGTTGGCCGGGATCTGCATCCTGACGGCTGCGCTGGTGCATGAGAGCTGGCAGCGCACTTCGGACAAGAACGCGAACGACCTGGTGAAGGAGATCAATTCCCGGATCGCCGACACCGTCGCCGGCAATCTGCAGCAGGTGCTGACCAACGCGACGGCGAGCCAGGAGGCTTTGCGCACCGTCTTCTACCAGGACGTGATCAGGATCACCAACGAGGCGAAGCGCGAGTTCGTCTTCCTCTCCCTGCTGCAATCACAGCCCAGCATCTCCTGGGTGGCATTCGGCTGGCCCGACGGCCATTTCTTCGGCGCCCGCAAGGACGCCGACGAGGGCATCCGCATGGTCGAGGTCAAGCACGGCCAACCCTCGCCCTATGCGAACCAGCTCCGCATCGACTCCTACCAGCCGATCCCGGGCGACATCCAGTTCCTCGACCGCGCACTCTCCTCCTCGCCGTTCCGCGCTTACGACCAGGACTGGTACAAGGCCGCGGACCAGTCCGACCAGCCCGTCTGGACCGAATACCGCGACACCCCGCTCGGCGCGCAGCCCGGGATCGCCATCTCCAGCAAGCTTGTGGTCTACGGCCACTATCTCGGCATCATGATGGTCGGCATCGACCTCGACCGGCTGGCGCGGTTCCTGACCGCGCTCAAGGTGACGCGGCACGGCCGCGCCTTCATCCTGGCGCCCGGCAACAAGGTGCTGAGCGCCAGCGAGATCGGCAGCGCCGCCGGCGGCTGGCACGACCTCGGGGCGATCAAGGATCCGCTGGCCGGCGCCA
>DATKNM010000094.1:0-3080 GCA_035541335.1 Binatia bacterium | reverse complement strand
AGAACTGATCGACAGGACGAACATGAGCAGGAAACAGATCGGCATCGGCCTGATCGGCGCCGGGTTCATCGGCCGCGCCCACGCCTTCGGCTATCGCGCCATGCCGGCGATCTTCGCCAGCGTGCCGGCGATGCCGGTCCTGAAGGTGATGTGCGACACGCCGGCGGCGCGGGCGGCGCAATCCGCGGCGGAGCTCGGCTTCGAGCGCTCGACCGACGACTGGCGGAAGCTGATCGCCGATCCCGAAGTGGACGTGGTCGATATCTGTGCGCCCAGCAACCTCCACCGCGAGATCGCCCTCGCCACCATCGCCGCCGGCAAGCATCTCTATTGCGAGAAGCCGGTGGGGTTGGGCGGCCACGAGGCGAGCGAGATCGCCGCGGCCGCCGCCAAGAAGGGCATCAAGACCCAGGTCGGCTTCTCCTATGCGCGGCATCCGGTGATCGGCCTTGCGAAGAAGCTGATCGACGAGGGCGCGCTGGGGAAGCTCATCCATATGCGCTGGATCTACAACGAGGACTACATGTCCGACCCGGCGGCGCCCTTCACCTGGCGCAACGATCCAAAGCTTGGCAGCCGTGCCGGCGCGCTGGGCGATCTCGGCGCGCATGGGATTGCGATCACCCGCGTCCTCGCCGGCGAAATCTCGGCGGTCTGCGCCCGCACCATCCTCGCCACGCCGAAGCGCAAGGACCCGGCCACCGGCGAGATGCGGCAGGTCGGCAACGAGGACGTGACCGACTGCCTGTTCGAATGCGAGAACGGCGTCACCGGGATCTTCAGCACCAGCCGGATTGCCTGCGGCTCGAAGATGGCCCTCTCCTTCGAGCTGGTCGGCAGCCAGGGCGCCATCCGCTGGGACGCCGAGCGCTATAACCAGATCGAATATTTCGACTCCCGGGAACCCAAGGACCGCGGCGGCTTCCGCACCATCCTCGCCAATGCCAGCCATCCGCCCTATGGCAACTTCTGCCCGGCGCCCGGCCACGGCATCGGCTTCAACGACTTCAAGGTGATCGAGATTGCGGAGCTCATGGACTCGATCGCCGGCGGCAAGCGCGTGCTGACCGACATGGCGGACGGCGCCAAGGTCGGGCGGATCATGGACGCCGTGCTGGATTCCGCCGATAAGCGCGCGTGGGTGCAGGTAGCCTAGCGCCGTTCGGCACAGTCAACCCTGGCCTCGCCGATCCCGCGGGGATCGACCGGACGCGTCGACCAATACTGCGACCTACCTAACGGCGATCGACGAAAGGCAGCGGGATGCCGTGCTCGCCGACGACGGCGTTGTGGTGGGTCTGATACGACCACACCGAGTTCCGCACGTCGTTGAGCTTTCCAGGTTGCTGCTCCGCATTGCGCCGCGACTGTACACGCCGACACATTTCGTCGGCGTCTGCGCAGCGAATATGGAGCGAGTCACCTTGGTGAACCAGCAGGCCCGCAACCTTGTGGGACTGCTGCGGCGTCTCCGTGCTTTTCGTCGCTTCGGAGCGTTTCTTATAGAGCCACATGGCTCTCCTCCGCCGGGGATTGGTCGGCGGCGGGGTTTCATCCCGGGCTACTTTCCGCCCGTCCCGCGCATCGCCAAGCCCACGGCCAGAGTTTGCGCCAAGCACAGCGAAGCGGTCAAGGAGCGGAAACCTTGCACTTCTGCATCCTTGATCTCGAAAAACACCGAAGCGAATCGGGAAATAGGACTGACCATACTGTCGGAGATCACGATCACCGAAGCGCCGCGGCCGGCAGCGCGCTCGACGATGGCGGCGGTTTCCCGGGCGTAGGGAGAGAAACTGATCGCGATCAAGGCATCGTCCGGCTGGATCGAGCGCACCTGCTCGTCCAGCATGCCGCCCAGCCCGTCGAGCAGGTGGGTCGGCTTCTCGGAATGCGGCAGGGCGTAGGCGAGATAGGCGGCGACCGGGAACGACCGGCGCTGGGCCACCACATAGACCTGGTTCGCCTCGGCCAGCAGCTCGACCGCCTGGCCAAGCTGCTCAGGCGTCAGCACCTCCTGGATATGCTCCAGGGCGACCGCGCTGGCGGCGCAGAACCGCGCCAGGAAATGATGCGGCCCTTCCTGCTGCTCCTGCTCGGCGCGGTCGAGGGCGAGGCCGCGGACCCGCTCGGCATAGCTCGGCGATCGGCTGGCAAGCGGTGCCTGGAAAACCCGCTGCATCTCGCGAAAACCGGTGTAGCCGAGCGCCTGGGCGAAGCGGATCAGCGCCGATGGCGGCACCCCCGCCCGCTCGGCGATCACCACGACGGTCTCCAGGGCAATGTCGTTAGGATGGTCGAGGACGAATTTCGCGATCTGCTGCAGCCGGTTGCTGAGCCCGTCATAGCGCTCGGCGATGCGCGCCCGGAGCTGGGCCAGATGCTCGGCAGCATCCGGCGTCGCGTTCTTGGTCTTGGTCCTCGGAACGGCCATCTCGTTCTCCCCGCTCCCGTCGCGCCCCCGCTCTGCAGAAACCGTGATTCGGCTCCCCGCCGCAATCGGCAATGTGACGGAACGGCGTCACGGCCGTTCTACCACGCCGGGCCGCTTTTGAAACGTGAATTCGATTTTCTTGAACAGTTGGAAAAAATGTTGCAAATTGGCGCCCGCGGTACAATCCCCCATTTCCCGAAATCGGACCAGAGCCCCAATGCTTGAAATCGCCCTGATCGGCGCCGGCCGCATCGGCCAGATTCACGGCCGCAATATCGCCCAGCATCCCGGCGCGCGGCTGCGCTGGGTGACCGACGTGAATGCGGAGGCGGCGGGCAAGCTGGCGCAGGCGCTGGGCGCGCAGAGCGGCACCGATCCCAAGGCGGCGATCCAGGACCCGGCCGTCAACGCGGTCGCGATCTGCAGCCCGACCGACACGCATGCAGACCTGATCGAGGTGGCCGCCAAGGCCGGCAAGGCGATCTTCTGCGAGAAGCCGATCGATCTTTCGCTGGAGCGGGTCGATCGCTGCCTCGACGTCGTCAAGAAGGCCGGCGTCACCATGATGATCGGCTTCAACCGGCGCTTCGACACGAGCTTCGCCGCGATCCAGGCGGGCATCCGCGGCGGCAAGATCGGCAAGCTCGAG
>DATKNM010000093.1:0-4678 GCA_035541335.1 Binatia bacterium | reverse complement strand
GACCTGCTGGCCCGGGGCACCGTCGTGCTCAGCTTCTATCGCGGCGTCTGGTGCCCCTATTGCAACCTCGATCTCCAGGAGCTGGAGCTGAACGCCGCGGCGATCCGCGAGACCGGCGCCGCTTTGGTGGCGATCACGCCGCAGACTCCGGCGAACAGCCGCCGCCTGATCGCCCAGCACAAGCTCAGCTTCACGATCCTCAGCGATCCCGGCAACGCGGTCGCCGAGCGCTACGGCCTGCGCTACCGCCTCCCGGACTACCTGATCGACCTCTACAAGCAGCTCGGCGTCAGCCTGCCGGCCTTCAATGCGGACGAGACCTGGACCCTCCCGATCCCCGCGCGATTCGTGATCGACCGGCAGGGGCAGATCCGCTCCGCCGAGGCCGATCCCGACTACACGCACCGGCCGGAGCCGGCGGATCTCCTGCCGCTGCTGCGTCAGCTCAAGGAAACGGCCGCGGCGTGAGCGTCGCCACCGCACCGACAGGCGAGGCCGGTCGCGATCGCGCGACCGGCCTCGCCTGCGGCATGCTCTCGGTCTTGCTGTTCTCCAGCTTCACCCTGGCCTCGCGGCTCGGCTTCTCCGCGGCACTCGGCCTCCCGGACATTGCCGCGCTGCGCTTCGGGATCGGCGGAATGCTGCTGCTGCCGGTCCTGCTGCGGCACGGTCTGCGGGGCATCCGCCGGCGCGACGCCGCCTTCTTGGCCTTCCTCGGCGGGCTCGGCTTCGCGCCCGCCGCCTATGCCGGATTTGCGCTGGCGCCCGCCGCCCATGGCGCGGTGCTGCTGCACGGCACCTTGCCGCTCTTCACCCTCGGCATCACCCGGCTGGTCTCCCGCCAGCGATACGGCGCAGGACAATCCATCGGCATCGCCGTCATCGGCCTTGGCGTGCTGTTGATGGCCTATGACAGTTGGCGCGAGACGAATGCGCGCCAGCTCCTGGGCGACGGCTTCCTGCTGCTCGCCTCATCGCTCTGGTCGGCCTACGGCATCTGGTCGCGGCGTCTCGGCCTGCCGCCCGCGCAAGGGGCGGCGATCGTCGCCGTCTTCTCGATGTGCGCCTTCTTGCCCATCTACGCCTTGCTGCCCGGCAAGGCGCTGTTCTTGGTGGGCGCGCATGCGCTGCTGGTGCAGGCGCTGGTGCAGGGCGTGCTGATCGGCGCGGTCTCGATCTTCGTCTACACCCGCGCCGTCGCGGCACTTGGGCCGGCCACCACCTCGCTGTTCACCGCGGCCGTGCCATGCATCACGACCCTCGCCGCCATCCCGCTGCTGGGCGAATGGCCGAGCCTCGTCGCCGCGGCCGGCGTTGCCACCGTCACCCTCGGGATTGGTGGCGGCGCTGCGCTCGCGCGCCGATCGGCGTCCGGGCTAACCCTTCGTGTAGGCCGTCTTCACGATGGTGAAGAACTCACGGGCGAGTTCGCCCTGCTCGCGCGGGCCGAAGCTGGAGTTCTTCCGGCCGCCGAAGGGGATGTTGTAATCGACGCCGGCGGTCGGCAGGTTGACCATCGCCATGCCGGTCTCGATGTTGCGCTTGAAGTGGGTCGCGTGCTTCAGCGACGTCGTGCAGATGCCGCCGACCAGGCCATATTCCGTATCGTTCGCGACGCTGAGCGCCTCGTCGTAGTCCTTGACGCGGATGACGCTGCTGATCGGGCCAAAGATCTCCTCGCGGTTGATCCGCATGTCGTTCTTGGTCTCGGTGAAGAGGCCGCAGTTCAGGTAATAGCCCTGGGTCTTGCGGTTCAGCAGCTCGCCGCCGAAGGCGAGCTTGGCGCCCTCCTTCTGCCCGATGCCGAGATAGGAGAGGTCCTGGTCGAGCTGACGCTGGTCGACCACGGGGCCGATCTCGCTGCCGGGCTCGAGGGCATGGTCGATCTTGGTCTTCTTCAGCCGCTCGATCATCGCCGCGACGAACTTGTCATGGATGCCCTGCTGCACGATGAGCCGCGAGGAGGCGGTGCAACGCTGGCCCGTCGAGCCGAAGGCGCCCTGGAACGAAGCCTCGACCGCGAGGTCGAGATCGGCGTCGTCGAGCACGATCATCGGATTCTTGCCGCCCATCTCGAGCTGCACGCGGGCGAGGCGCTTCACGCAGGCCTCGGCGACGGTCAAGCCGGTCTTGGTCGAGCCGGTGAAGGTGACGGCCGAGACGTCCTTGTGGTTGATGATCGCGTTGCCGACCACCGAGCCCGCGCCCATCACCAGGTTGAACACGCCCTCCGGCACGCCGGCGCGGGAGACGATCTCGGCGATTGACCAGGAGCTCGCCGGCACCAGGTCGGCTGGCTTCAGCACGACACAATTGCCAAAGGCGAGGGCGGGAGCGACTTTCCAGCTCGGGATCGCAATCGGGAAGTTCCAGGGCGTGATGATGCCGACTACACCGACCGGCTCGCGGGTCAGCTCACCCTCGGTGCCGGGGCGGAGGCCTGCCATCTTGTCGCCGTGCATGCGCAGCGCCTCGCCGGCGAACCACTTCCAGATCTGCCCAGCGCGTGTCACCTCGCCGATGCCCTCGGCGAGCGTCTTGCCTTCTTCCTTGGAGAGCTGGCGGCCGAGCTCTTCCTTCCTGGCGATGATCTCGGTGCCGACCTTGTCCAGGATGTCGAAGCGGACCTGCGGGCTGGTGTGCGACCAGGCCGGGAACGCCTTCTTGGCGGCGGCGATTGCGTCGTTCACCTGCTGGGCGGTGGCTGCCGTGAAGGTGCCGACCGGATCGGCCTTGTCGGAGGGGTTCTCGTTGACCCTCGACCCCGAACCCTCGACCCATTGTCCGGCGACGTAGTTGCGCTTCACTTCCATGTTCATGACGGCTCCGTGGACTCTGCTATGGGAATTCAGCCTGGGATTTTCGGGCCGGACCGGCCCGAAATGACGATTTCGGGCGCTAACTTAGTGCCCCGGATCGCCGCCCGCAACGTGCCAAGGAACGCCGTCAGCCATGCGCCGGAGCGAAGGCTGCGGCCTGGTCGGCGATGAACTGCCAGAGCCGCTCGGCGACCGCGCCGTGCGGCGCGTGACGGCGGCGCGCGGCCACCAGTTCCATCCGTCCGCCCTTGAAGTGCCGCCCGGTGATCGGGAGCAGCCGGCCGTTGCGGCGCTCCTCGGCGATCATGAAGTCGGGCATATGGCCCCAGCCCATGCCCTGGAGGATCAGCTCCTTCTTCATCAGCTGATCGGTCACGGTCCAGCTCCGCGCGCCTTCGATCAGGTAGTAGTCGCGCGGCGCCGTACCTCGCGCGGTGTCGCGGATCACGCATTGCACATAGTCACGCATTTGCTCCGGCGTGATGGAACGGGAGATCGGAAACTTGAGGAAGCCGGGCGCCACCACCGGGACCAATCGCACCGTGAAGAGGTCGAGGTACTCGAAGCGCGGATCGGCCTTGTCGACATGGTGCAGGATGAGATCGGCCTCACCGGAGAACAGGCGCTCCCAGGGTCCGGTGATCGCCTCGAAATGGAGATTGAGCCGCGTCGCCGGCGAGGCGTCGAAGAAGCGCCGCAGCAATGCCAGGTTCTGCGGCAGCGGGCAGAGATCGCCGATCACCACGTTGAGCTCGGTCTCCTCGCCCATGGCGAGCTGCGCCGCGCGGGTCTTCAAGGTCGCGAGCTCTGCCAGGAACACCCGCGCCTGCGCATGGAAGGCGCGGCCGGCTTCGGTGAGCGTCACGCGATAACCGCTGCGGTCGAGCAGGGTGAGGCCGAGCTGTGCCTCCAGGTTCTTCACCGCCAGCGACACCGAGGGCTGGGCGCGGCGCAGCTTCTCGGCGGCGGCCTGGAAGCTCCCTTCGCCGATCACGGCGTCGAAGCATTGAAGCTGGTGGATGGTGATATCCATAGGAACAGCATATCAAGATTATAGAAACTTCATCATGTTTATCAATGTACGGCGGCCTTATCTACTCCCCGTTCGCAAACAACGGAGGTCACCATGCGCGCGATCGTCATCAAGAAGTACGGCGGACCGGAAGCCCTTGAAATCGAAGAGCGTCCCGATCCGAAGCCGGAGGCGGGGAAGGTCGTCATCGAGGTGAGGGCCTTCGGCGTCAATCACGCCGAGAGCTACATGCGCCAGGGCACCTGGGCGGAGATCGCCGAGATCAGCGGCATCGAATGCGTCGGCGTCGTGAAGGCGGATCCGAGCGGCCGCCTGCGCCCCGGCCAGAAGGTCGTTGCCTTCATGGGCGGTATGGGCCGGACCACCGGCGGCAGCTATGCCGAGCTGACGCGGGTGCCGATCACGAACGTCATCCCGATCGAGACCGACCTGCCCTGGGAGGAGTTGGCGGCGATTCCGGAATCCTACGCCACCGCCTGGGCCTGCCTGTTCGGCAATCTGAAGCTCGCCGGCGGACAAACCGTCGTCATCCGCGGCGCCACTTCTTCGCTGGGCCAGGCGGCGGTCAATATCGCCGCCCATGCCGGCGCCCACGTGATCGCGACGACGCGCAGCACGGCCCGGACCGACATGCTGCTGAAGCTCGGCGCAAAGGAGGTCCTGGTCGACGGCCCCGATCTCTCCGCTCAAGTCAGGGTGCAGCGTCCCGAGGGTGTCGACGCCGTGCTGGAGCTGGTCGGCAACGCGACGGTCCTCGACTCGTTGAAGATGGTGCGGCCCGACGGGCACATCTGCCAGGCCGGCTGGCTCGGCGGCCTCGAGCCGA
>DATKNM010000092.1:0-4477 GCA_035541335.1 Binatia bacterium | reverse complement strand
CTTCGGCTCTCGTGCAACCCTGATCGTCGCCATCGTTGCCAACACCTTTGCCGTCGCCATCGGCGTGCTGATCGGCGTCACCGCCGGCTATGTCCGCGGGCCGCTCGGCAACCTGATGATGCGCTTCACCGACCTGATGACGGCTTTCCCGGCGCTGCTGCTGGCGATCCTGCTGGCGGCGCTGATCGGCCCCAGCCTCGGCATCGTCATGGTCGTGATCGCCATGGTGAACTGGGTCCAGGTGGCCCGCGTCACCTACACCGAGACCATCTCGCTCGCCGAGCGCGACTTCATCACCGCGGAACGGAGCCTGGGTGCCGGCACCGCGCGGATCCTGTTCAAGCACATGCTGCCGCATGTGGTGCCGACGGTGATCGTCTATGGCACGCTCGGCATCGCGACCACGTCGCTGACCGAGGCGACGCTTTCCTTCCTCGGCATCGGCGTGCAGCCGCCGATCGCCAGCTGGGGCAACATGGCGAATGAGGGCCAGACCTATTTCGACAGCGCGCCCTGGCTGGTGTTCTTCCCCAGCGTCTGCATCGCCCTCCTCGCCCTCTCCTTCAACCTGGTGGGCGACGCGCTTCGCGACATCCTCGATCCAACCTTGCGGGGACGGCACTGATGACCGGCTATCTGCTCCGTCGCCTGGCGCATGTCCTCCTGGTGCTGATCGGCGTCAGCATCATCACCTTCCTGATCCTGCATGCCCCGGGACGCGATCCGGCGCGCCAGGTCGCCGGCCACACGGCGAGCCCCGAGCAGGTCGAGCAAGTGCGCCACGAGCTCGGCCTCGACCGGCCGCTCATCGAGCAGTATTGGCGCTATGCCACCAAGTTGGCGCAGGGCGATCTCGGCCGTTCTTATGTGCAGCGGAGCCAGGTCTCCGAGCTCATCCTGGCGCGGCTGCCGGCGACGGCGCTGCTGATGCTGGGAGCGATCTTCTGCGAGCTGCTGATCGGCCTGCCGAGCGGCGCCATCGCCGCCTTCCGCCGCAACCGGCCCTCGGACCAGACCGTGATGCTGGGCGCCCTGCTCTTCGTCTCGACCCCCCAGTTCCTGGTCGCCTACATCCTGCTCTACGTGTTCGGCTTCAAGCTCCAATGGCTCCCGACCACGCCCGGCGTCTCCTTCCTCACCCTGATATTACCCGCACTATCGCTCGGGTTAATCGGCGGCGGCTGGTATGCCCGGATGATGCGCTCCAGCATCATCGAGGTGCTGCGCCAGGACTACGTGCGCACCGCCCGCGCCAAGGGGCTGCGGCGCGCCCGCATCGTGCTGCTCCACGTGGTGCCGAACGGCCTCCTGCCGATCATCGCCATGATCGGGCTCGACATCGGCTATTTCATGAGCGGCATCGTGGTGGTCGAATCGGTGTTCGGCTGGCCCGGCATCGGCCAGCTCGCCTGGCAGGCCATCCAACAGATCGACATACCCATTATCATGGGGGTGACGCTGGTGGCCGCCTGTGCCATCGTTCTCGGCAATCTGCTGGCCGACCTCATGGCGCCGCTGATCGATCCGCGGATCAAGCTCAAATAAACCACCAACCCAAATAAACCACCGACCCAAACAAACACCGACGGGGAGTGCATGGATATGAAGAATCTGCTGTTGACCGCCTCTTTGGCCGCCCTGGTCTGGGCCGCCCCCTTGGCGCCGGGCTATGCCGCCGACATCAAGCAGGGCGGCGCGATGACCGTCACCTTCAAGGACGACATCTCGACCCTCGATCCGGCGATCGGCTACGACTGGAAGAACTGGTCGATGATCAAGAGCCTGTTCGATGGGCTGCTGGACTACAAGCCCGGCACCACCGAGATCGTGCCCGACCTCGCCGAGAGCTATGAGGTGGCGCCCGACGGCCTCACCTACACCTTCCACCTGCGCCATGGCGTCAAGTTCCACAACGGCCGCGAGATGAAGGCGGCGGACGTGAAGTATTCGCTGGAGCGCACCTGCAACCCGAAGACCCAGAGCCCGGGCGCCGGCTATTACGGCTCGATCAAGGGCTTCGACGACTACCAGGCCGGCAAGGCGAGCGAGCTCGCCGGCGTCACCACGCCGGACGACTACACGGTGAAGATCGAGCTCTCCCATCCCGACGCCACCACGCTGCACCTGATGGCGCTCAACTTCTCCTTCGTCGTGCCGAAGGAAGAGGTCGAGAAATACGGCGCCGACTTCGGCAAGCACCCGGTCGGCACCGGCGCCTTCAAGCTGGCCGAATGGAAGAGCGGCCAGGACCTCGTCTTCGAGCGCAACACCGACTACTACAAGAAGGGCCTGCCGCATCTCGACAAGATCACCTTCGAGATCGGCCAGGAGCCGGTGGTGGCGCTGCTGCGGCTGCAGAAGGGCGAGATCGACATCGCCGGCGACGGCATCCCGCCCTCGAAATACGAGGAGGTGCTGAAGGATCCCGCCACCAAGAAGCTCGTCACCATCACCGACCAGCTCAACACCGACTACGTCTCGATGAACGTCAACATCAAGCCGTTCGACCAGGTCGAGGTGCGCCAAGCCGTCAACATGGCGATCAACAAGACCCGGATCCTGAAGCTGATCAACAATCGCGGCGTCGCGGCCAACCAGCCGCTGCCGCCGGCGATGCCGGGCTACGTCAAGGACTACAAGGGCTATCCCTACGATCCGGCGAAGGCGAAGGCGCTTCTGGCGAAGGCCGGCCTCGCCGACGGCTTCTCCACCGATCTCTACGTGCAGAACGTCGATCCCAACCCGCGCATCGCCCAGGCGATCCAGCAGGATCTCGCCAAGATCGGCATCAAGGCCAACATCAAGTCGCTGGACCAGGGCACCGTCATCGCCGCCGGCGGCAAGAAGGACGGCGCGCCGATGATCTGGTCCGGGGGCATGGCCTGGATCGCCGACTTCCCCGATCCCAGCAATTTCTACACCGCGATCCTCGGCTGCGGCGGCGCGGTCGACGGCGGCTGGAACTGGTCCTGGTACTGCAACAAGGACCTCGACGCCCGCGCCGACAAGGCGAATGCCATGGCCGATCCAGCCAAGGCCGGTGAGCGCGCGGCGGAATGGGGCAAGATCTTCGTCGACGTGATGAAGGACGCGCCCTGGGCCCCCGTCCTCAACGAGAAGGCGGTGACCATCCATTCCAAGCGCATCGCCGGGCCGAACGGCATCTTCGCCGACCCGATCCACATCCCGGTCAACTACGACGAGGTCTACGCCCTCGACGCACAGTAATCCTGTCTCTCATCGAAGCGCGGCCGGGCACACCGCCCGGCCGCCCACGTCTTACCAACCGAGAGCCTTCATCGATGTCCGCCGCACCGCGCCATACCATCCACGACCACCAGCACCATTTCGGCTGGGACAATTCCCTGAAGCCGATCCTGACCGTCGCCTCCGGCGAGACGCTGGAGCTGAAGTGCAAGGATTCCTCCGCCGGCCAGATCACGCCGCAATGGACCGCGAAGAACGTGCCCGGGCTCGACTTCTCCCGGGTCAACCCCACCCTCGGGCCGATCGTCATCGACGGCGCCGAGCCCGGCGACGCGATCAAGGTGACGCTGGTGGATTTCCGCCCCTGCGGCTGGGGCTGGACCGCGAACATCCCCGGCTTCGGCCTCCTCACCGACCAGTTCAAGGAGCCGGCGATCAACATCTGGAAGTATGATGCGAGCAGCCTCGCTCCGGCGATGTTCGGCCCCGCGAAGGTGCCGCTTAAGCCCTTCGCCGGCACGATCGGCCTTGCCCCCGCCGAGCCCGGCCTGCATTCGGTGGTGCCGCCGCGACGGGTCGGCGGCAACATGGACGTGCGCGACCTCGCCAAGGGCTCGGAGCTCTATCTGCCGGTGGAGGTCAAAGGCGCGCTCTTCTCCCTCGGCGATACCCATGCCGCCCAGGGCGACGGCGAGGTCTGCGGCACGGCAATCGAGAGCCAGTGCGACGTCGTGGTGAAGCTGGAGCTGGTGAAGAACGCCAACTTCGCCTTCCCGCGCTTCCGCACGCCCGGCCCGGTGACGCGCCATCTCGACGAGAAGGGTTACGACGTTACGACCGGCATCGGCCCCGACCTGATGGCCGGCGCCAAGGCCGCCGTCAGCGGCATGGTGGAGCTGCTCTCCAAGCGCCACAACATTGCGCCGGTCGAGGCCTACATGCTCTGCTCGGTCTGCGGCGACTTGAAGATCAGCGAGATCGTCGACATGCCGAACTGGGTGGTGTCGTTCTATTTCCCGCGGATCGTGCTGGAGTGACGATACTCCACGGCAACCATCCCCTCCTCCGTGTCGAAGGACTGAGCGTCGATTTCGCGTCGCCGCAGGGTGCCGTACGGGTGGTCGAGGCGTTGAGCTTCGAGCTCCATCAGGGCGAGACGCTCTGCATCGCCGGTGAATCCGGCTCCGGCAAGTCGGTGACCGCCCTCTCCATCATGGGCCTCTTGCCGAAGCCCGGCGGACGTGTCGCCGCGGGACGCGCCATGTTCGAG
>DATKNM010000091.1:0-20534 GCA_035541335.1 Binatia bacterium | reverse complement strand
CCGGCGCCGGGACCCGGCGGCACCGTCGACCGCGAGGCGATGGGCGCCGAGGTGGTCCATTGCTACCAGACCCTGATGCGCGGCCTGCTCGACATCACCGACAATCTCGCCGGCGGCAAGCTGGTGCCGCCGCAGAAGGTGGTGCGGCATGACGGCGACGATCCCTATCTGGTGGTCGCCGCCGACAAGGGCACGGCCACCTTCTCCGACATCGCGAACGGCGTCTCGCGCGACTACGGCTTCTGGCTGGACGACGCCTTCGCCTCGGGCGGATCGGCCGGCTACGACCACAAGAAAATGGGCATTACGGCCAAGGGCGCCTGGGAATGCGTGAAGCGGCATTTCCGCGAGACCGGCGTCGATATCCAGGCCCGGGACTTCACCTGCGTCGGCGTCGGCGACATGTCGGGCGACGTCTTCGGCAACGGCATGCTGCTCTCGCCGCATACGAGGCTGCTCGCCGCCTTCAACCACATGCACATCTTCCTCGATCCCAATCCGGATCCGGCGAAGGCGATCGTCGAGCGGCAGCGCCTCTTCGACCTGCCGCGCTCGGCCTGGAGCGACTATGACCCCAAGCTGATCTCGGCCGGCGGCGGCGTCTTCGAGCGCCGCGCCAAGTCGATCAAGCTCTCGCCGGAAGTGCGAAAGCTGTTCGGCATCCAGAGGGAGCAGGTGACGCCGAACGAGCTCATCAAGACGATCCTCACCGCCGAGGTCGACCTCCTCTTCCTCGGCGGCATCGGCACCTATGTGAAGGCGCATGACGAGACCCATCTCGAGGTCGGCGACCGCGCCAACGACGCGGTCCGGATCAACGCCGCCGAGCTGCGCTGCCAGGTGGTGGGCGAAGGCGCCAATCTCGGCTTCACCCAGCGGGGCCGCATCGAGGCGGCCCTCGGTGGCCGGCGCATCAACACCGACGCGCTCGACAACTCGGCCGGCGTCGATACCTCCGACCACGAGGTCAACATCAAGATCCTGCTGAACGAGGCGATCGCCAACGGCGATCTCACCATGAAGCAGCGCGACAAGATCCTGAGCTCCATGACCGACGACGTGGCGCGGCTGGTGCTGCGGCACAACTACCTGCAGTCCCAGGCGCTGTCGGTCGCCGAGGCGCAGAGCTTTCGCCTCTTGGACCAGCAGAACCGCTTCATGCGGGCGCTGGAGCGCGGCGGCAAGCTCGACCGCGTGATCGAATTCCTGCCCGACGACGAGACCATGCGGGAGCGGCTGGTGCAGCGGATCGGCCTCACCCGGCCGGAGCTGGCCGTGCTGCTGGCCTATTCCAAGACCACGCTCTACGACGAGCTGCTGCCCTCGGACCTGCCCGACGATCCGCGGCTGGTCGAGGATCTCTACGATTATTTCCCGCCGGCGCTGAAATCCGAGTTCCGGCCGCAGATCGAGAAGCACCGCCTCCGCCGGGAGATCATCGCCACTCTCGTCACCAACTCGCTGGTGAATCGCGTCGGCTCGACCTTCGTCCATGTGATCCGGGAGAAGACCGGCCAGCCGGCGGCGGCGGTCGCCCGCGCCTATGCGATCACCCGCGAGACCTATCGCTTCCGCGAGATCTGGTCGGCGATCGAGGCCCTGGACAACAAGATCGACGCCAAGGTCCAGACCCAGATGCTGATCGAGGTGAACAGCCTTGCCGAGCCGGCGACCTGCTGGTTCCTCCGGAACGGCAGCCACCCGCTCGACGTGGCGAGCCTGCTCGCGGAGGCACAGCCCGGCGTCATGGCGCTCGAAGCCTGCATGCGCGGACTCATCTCCGACACCGACCGCGCCGAGCTCGAGCAGGCGGAGGCTTCGCTGGTCGAGCGCGGCGTGCCGGCACCGCTCGCGGCGCGCATCGCCAGCATGTCGCATCTCATTTCCTCGCTCGACATCGTGCGGATCGCCAGCCGCGCCGGGATCAAGGTCGAGGAGGCGGCCGCGGTCTACTACCAGATCGGCACGGTGTTCTATCTCGACTGGCTGCGGGAAGGCGCTCGACGCCTGATCGGCGACAACCATTGGGACCGGCTCGCGGTCTTCGCCATTATCGACGACCTCTACGGCCATCAGCGCGACCTGACGGCAGCGGTGCTTGCGCATGCCAAGGGTGCCGGTGGCCCGCTCGACGCCGCGGCCGCGATCGAGGCCTGGCGCGGCGGCCGGGCCGTGCCGGTGCAGCGCATCGATCAGCTGTTCGCCGATCTCAGGCAGGTCGGCAAGGTCGAGCTCTCGATGCTCGCCGTTGCCAACCGCGCGCTGCGGAGCGTGATGGAATGACACGCACCGCGTCGTAACAGGGTCTTCTGGGGACCGCCTTGAGCGCAAACGCGCCCGACACCGTCGTGGTCGGCGGTGGGGTGTTCGGGCTGGCGACGGCACTGGAGCTCGCCGGTCGCCGGCAGCGGGTCACCGTCCTGGACCGGCTGGGCAGCGGCCATCCGGTCACCTCGTCCACCGGGCTCTCGCGCAGCATTCGCATCGCCTATGACCAGCCCTTCTATGTGCAGCTTGCCCAGGAGGCGTTCGGTGGCTGGCGCAAGTTGGAATCCGAAACCGGGCGGACCATCCTGCATTTGACCGGGCAGATAGATCTCGGCCCCGCAGCGAAGATGGAATCGATCCTGCGAACGGTCCGAGAGTTAGCTGGCACGATCCGCGAATGCGGTGCGGACGAGTTGAAGCGGCGGATGCCGGAGCTGGCGCCGCGACCGGGCGAAGTCGGGTTGTTCCATCCCGATGGCGGTACGGTGCTGGCGGAGCAAGGCCTGTCGGCGCTCGCCGAGGCCGCCAAGGCGGCGGGTGTCACGATCCTCGCGCCCGAGCGCGTCATCGAGATTGATCCCGATGCATCGTCCGTGCGCGTCGTCACCGACCGCCGGGAGATCGAAACGGGTCGCGTAGTGATCGCGGCCGGTCCGTGGAGTGGCGCGCTGCTGGCCGATCTCGGCATACCGCTGCCATTGGCGCCCGCGGTGGCGCAGGTGACTTTCCTCGACGCCCCTGATGTCACGGAGCGGCCGGGCATCGCCGAATGGGAGGTCGATGCCAGCGGCGGTGTCTACGGCCATCCGGTGCCGGGCATCGGCTACAAGATCGCCTTCGATGCCGGCGCCGCCGGTTGGAATCCCGACGTCACCGAGTGGCAGCCCGACGTCGACGAAGAGCGCCGCATCCTGGAATGGCTGGCACGGCGCATGCCCGGAATGCCGCGGAAGGTGCAGCGCACCCAGCGCCATCCCTGGACCATGACGCCGGATGCGGACTTCGTAGTCGACAACCGCGGGCCGCTGACCCTGGCCTGCGGCTGCTCCGGCCATGCCTTCAAGTTCGGCCCGGCGCTCGGTCGGCTGGTGGCGGATGTAATGGAGGGACGCGGTGCACCGCCGGAGATGCGCCTTGACCGTCCCGGCCTGCAACGGGGCGCATCGCCGACCGCGCCGATCGTGCGATAGCGCTGCCGCTACTTCCGGATCCGTTCCGCCGCGATCCGCTCGATCCGGGCCTTCAAGTCCGGATGCTGGGACATCAGGCGCTCGAAGTCGTGGCGGTCGAGCACCAGCAGGCGGCATTCGGTGAGGGCCGTCACGGTGGCGTTGCGGGTGGTGTCGAACAGCAGGCCGACCTCGCCGAAGAAGTGGCCCTTGCCGAGGCGCACTGGTTGCGGCTCGATCTCGACCTCGACCTCGCCGTCCATGATGACGAACATGGCGTCGGCCGGCTCGCCCCGGCGCACAATCGCCTGACGCTCAGGCACGATCTGCGGCTTCAGCAGGCGCGCGATGGCCGCGATCCGGGTCGCATCGAGGCCGGCGAAGAGAGGCACGCGGGCGACCGCATTCCAGGTGACGACGAAGTCGCGGCGCCGGATCTCGGCGGCGAAGCCGGTGGCCAGGATACCGGCCGGCACCGCGAACATGGCGATGCCGAGCAGCATCACGAAGCCGCCGAACAGGCGGCCGAACGGCGTCACTGGCACCATGTCGCCGTAGCCGACCGTCGCCATAGTGACGATGCCCCACCAGAGCGCGCGGGGGATCGAGGTGAAGACCGTCGGCTGCGCATGCCGCTCCAGCAGGTACATGGTGCCCGACGCGATCACCAGCAGCACGAGCATGACCAGCAGCGCCGCCGCCAGCGAGCGCCACTCGCTCCGAAGCACGGTCGCCACCAGCGTCAGCGCCGGCGTCAGCCGCGACAGCTTGAAGAGCGACAGAAGCTGCCCCAGCAGCAGCTCGTCGGCGAGCTCCGGGATCACCAGACCCAGCAGGGGCGCCGCCGAGAGGAGATCGACGATGCCGATGAAGGAGAGCATGTAGCGCCGGCGGGCATGCGGCAGGTCGGGCTGCAGGATTGGCGCCCGCCAGATGCGCCAGAAGTATTCCACCAGGAACATGACGCTGGCGAGGGTCGCCGCGACGCGGCAGTCGAAACGCTCAAAACCCGCGAGGTCCGGGAGCGTGATGATCGCCGCGCTGCCGACCGAGAGCAGGATCGCAAGCACCAGGCCAGCCCGGGCGGGCCAATTCACCCGCCCGTCCGTCTCGCCAATGTCGAGGAGATGCAGCAACCTGCTGCGACCGGTCTCAGGCATGCACTAGACCAGGGTCAAGACCGTGGCGCGCCGCTCATTCGCGGTTGACGCGGTTGTCGATCAGGTCCTTGACCACGTTGGGATCGGCCAGGGTGGAGATGTCGCCGAGATTGCCGTATTCGTTCTCGGCGATCTTCCGCAGGATCCGGCGCATGATCTTGCCGGAGCGGGTCTTCGGCAGGCCGGGCGCCCATTGCACCAGGTCGGGCGAGGCGATCGGGCCGATCTCCTTCCTGACCCACTGCACCAGCTCCTTCCGCAGCGCTTCGGTCGGCTCCTCGCCCGCCTTCAGGGTCACATAGGCGTAGATGCCCTGGCCCTTGATGTCGTGGGGATAGCCGACCACGGCGGCCTCGGCGACCTTCGGATGCGCGACCAGCGCGCTCTCGACCTCGGCCGTGCCCATGCGATGGCCGGAGACGTTGATGACGTCATCGACCCGGCCGGTGATCCAGTAATAGCCGTCCTCGTCGCGGCGACAGCCGTCGCCGGTGAAGTAGCGGCCCTTATAGGTGCTGAAATAGGTCTCGGCGAAGCGCTTGTGGTCGCCGTAGACCGTGCGCATCTGGCCGGGCCAGGAATCGGCGATGCAGAGGTTGCCCTCGGTGGCGCCCTGAAGCTCGTTGCCGTTGGCATCGACGATCAGCGGCTTGATGCCGAAGAGGGGCTTGGTCGCCGAGCCGGGCTTCAGCTTGGTGGCGCCGGGCAGCGGCGAGATCAGGATCCCGCCGGTCTCGGTCTGCCACCAGGTATCGACGATCGGGCAATGATGGCGCCCGACCACGCGGTGGTACCAGAGCCAGGCCTCGGGATTGATCGGCTCGCCGACCGAGCCCAGCAGGCGCAGGCTCTTCAGGCTGCACTTCTGGACCGGCGCCTCGCCCTCGCGCATCAGCGCGCGGATTGCCGTCGGGGCCGTGTAGAAGATGTTGACCTGGTGCTTGTCGCAGACCTGCCAGAAGCGCGAGGCGTCGGGGTAGTTCGGCACGCCCTCGAACATCAGCGTGGTGGCGCCGTTCGCCAGCGGCCCATAGACGATATAGCTGTGGCCGGTGACCCAGCCCACATCCGCCGTGCACCAGTAGATGTCGCCGTCGTGATAGTCGAAGACCAGCTGGTGGGTGAGCGCGGCATAGACCAGATAGCCGCCGGTCGTGTGCAGCACGCCCTTCGGCTTGCCGGTCGAGCCCGACGTATAGAGGATGAAGAGCGGATCCTCCGCATTCATCTCCTCGGGCTTGCAGTCCTTGGAGACCTTGGCCGTTTCCTCGTGGTACCAGAAATCGCGGCCGCCCTGCATATCGACATTGCCGCCGGTGCGCTTCACCACGATGCAGGTCTTGACCGAGGGGCAGTGCTGCAGCGCCTCGTCGACATTCGACTTCAGCGGAATCTTCTTGCCGCCGCGCAGGCCCTCATCGGCGGTGATGACGAAGTTCGAGGCGCAGTCCTGGATGCGGCCCGCGAGACTGTCCGGCGAGAAGCCGCCGAACACCACCGAATGGATGGCGCCGATCCGCGCGCAGGCGAGCAGGGCATAGGCGGCCTCCGGGATCATCGGCAGGTAGACCGTGACCCGGTCCCCCTTCTTGACCCCTTGCGCCTTCAGCACGTTGGCGAGGCGGCAGACCTGCTCGTGCAGCTCGGCATAGGTGATCTTCTTGTCGTCCTTGGGATCGTCGCCCTCCCAGATGATCGCGGTCTGGTTGGCGCGCTTCGCCAGGTGCCGGTCGACGCAGTTGGCGGAGACGTTCAGCGTGCCGTCATAGTACCAGCGGATCCGGACATCGCCGGTGTAATCGACGTCCTTGACCTTGGTGTAAGGCTTCATCCAGTCCAGCCGCTTGCCCTGCCCCGCCCAGAACGCCTCGGGATCGGCAATCGATAGCTTGTAGGCGTCCTCGTATTGCTGGGCGTTCACCAAGGCGCGCTTCGACCAATTCTCGGGAACCGCAAATTCCGTCTGGTCGCTCATGTCTTTGGACTCCCCGTGCTCGTTCCCAGTAGCGCTGCGGGCTGTTTCCCTTCGGGCGCCGCGCGTTCCGGCCATTCCGGCCACTCCTGCGATTATCGACGGAAATTCATAATCATGACAAGCGGCGAAGCCGCGATTTTAACGATTGAGAAACCGCCGGGCGGCTAGATGGAGGTAAGGCACGAAGCGACGATCCGTCGCTGCATCCTCGTGCGCTATGTCATGGAAGGTTCGAGGCTCATATGAAGCGTTTCAACATCGGCATCCGCGGCAAGATCGTCCTGACCAGCGCCTTGATTGCCGTCATCGGCGTGGCCAGCGTGGCCACGCTCCTGACCTGGCAGGCCGGCGCCGGTCTGCAGGAGACGGCGACCCAGGTGCTGCAGCGCGCGGCGCAGCAGGAAGCCGAGCACGTGAACGGCGAGTTCGCCCGGGCGATCACGGAAGCGCACGCCCTGGCCCGGACGACGCTCGCCATGCGGGCGGCGAAGACGACGGATCGCCCGACCTTCGAGGCGATCCTTGAGCAGGAGATCACGCCGGAGCCGCGCTGGTTCGGCATCTGGGGCACGTTCGAACCCAACGGCTTCGACGGCAAGGATGCCGACTTCGCCGGCAAGGATATCGCGACCTCGGTGAAGAGCAGCGGGCGCTACGTTCCCTACTGGCACCGCGATGCCGAGGGCAAGCTTGGCCCGGACAAGTCCTTCGACTTCGACAATGCGGGCTCCAACTCGCTCGACTATTACAACACCCCGATGAAGACCGGGAAGCTGTACGTCACGAATCCCGCGCCGTGGAATTTCGGGACCGAGGACAAGCCGAACAACGTCTGGCTGGTGAGCTTCTGCGTGCCGGTGATCGAGAACGGCAAGCCGCTCGGCGTCACGGGCATCGACGTCCGGATGGCGGAGCTCTTGGCCTACTTCAACCAGTTGCGCCCGATGGGCGAAGGTCGCGCCGCGCTGATCGACTCGGCCGGCAACTGGGCGACCAGCCCGGACGACAAGCTGGTCGGCCAGCCGGTGGATGACGACTTCTACAAGGCGCACAAGGATGCGGCACTGCAGGACAAGCTCGAGGTCGGGACCGAGGCCACCAAGCTGATCGACGGCGACACCTATTCCGTGCTCGTGCCGGTGCATTTCGAGGATTCCCCCGGTGTCTGGACGCTGCTGATCAGCGTGCCGAAAAGCGTCGTGGTCGGCCGCGTCAACAGTATGGTGGATTGGGCGCTCGCCATCGGCTGCGCCGTCGTCGTGCTCTGCCTGCTGATCGCCTGGGCGGTCGGCTCCGGCACCGCGCGGCCGGTGCGCCGGATGGCGCAGGTCATGGGCCAGCTCGCCTCCGGCAAGCTCGAGGTCGAGGTGCCGGCCACCAACCGCCGCGACGAGATCGGCGACATGGCGCGCACCGTCGAGACCTTCAAGCAGAGCCTGGCCGAGAACCAGCGCCTGCAGGGCGAGCAGCAGGAGATGCAGACGCGCGCCTCCGAGGATCGCCGCAAGGCCCGCGCCGATCTCGCCGACAGCTTCGAATCCGAAGTCTCGAAGTCGATCGGCGAGATGGCCGACACCACGCAGCAGATGACGGCCTCCGCCGCCACCATGTCCAAGACCGCGCAGGACAACGTCTCCCGAAGCGGCGCGGTCGAGCATACGGCCGGCCAGGTTTCCGACAACGTCGCCTCGGTGGCGGCCGCGGTCGAGGAGCTGGCGGCATCGATCCGTGAGATCAGCCAGCAGGTGAACAGTTCGAGCTCGGTGGCGAACTCGGCGGCGGGCCGGGCCCGCGGCGCGGTCGATCGCGTGAACGCGCTCGTCTCCGCGGCGGATCAGATCGGCTCGGTCGTCACCCTCATCAACGACATCGCCAGCCAGACCAACCTGCTGGCCCTGAACGCGACCATCGAGGCGGCCCGCGCCGGCGAGGCCGGCAAAGGCTTTGCCGTGGTCGCCTCCGAGGTGAAGAACCTCGCCATGCAGACCGCGAAGGCGACCGAGGAGATCTCCAGCCAGGTACAGTCGATCCAGCAATCGACCGGCACCGCTGCGGCGGAGATCGCCGAGATCGCCAAGACCATCGAGCAGATCAACCAGATCGGCGGCACGGTCGCCGCTGCGGTCACCGAGCAGGAGGCCGCGACCGGCGAGATCAGCCGCGCCGTCACCCAGGCCGCCAACGGCACCTCGGAGCTCCGCGGCAACATCCAGAGCGTCGCCGAGACCGCGCGCCGCAGCGGCCAGACGGCCTCCGACATGTCGACCGCCGTCACCCTGGTCGGCCAGAGCTGCAGCGACCTCCAGGGCCGGGTCAACGACTTCCTGAAGCGCGTCCGCGCGGGGTAAAGGTGTTTGCCTGAGAATACTCAGGCAGCGTCAAGACCCTCGCCCCCGCCCTCTCCCTACGGGAGAGGGAGAAGGCCAGTGCCACAGCGTCCCCTCTCCCACAGGGAGAGGGACAGGGTGAGGGTCTTGCAGCAGCTTAAGACGGGACAAGCTTAAACGCTCGTCTACGCCGCGTGTTCCTCGCGGCCGATGCGATACCAGTCGATGTTGCGGGTCGCGATCATCGCGGCCAGCAGCGCCACGAAGAGGGCGATGGTCCCCGCCAGCAGGGCATAGTCGTCCATCTGCAGCAGATCGTAGATATACGCCTGTACTGCGGCGAGGATCGCCGCGGTGATGTAGCCCAAGCGCCGGCTCATGGTGCGCCAGGCGTACCAGGCGATCATCGCGATATCGGCGATGCTGGCGACCACATAGGCCTGGACAAACGGGATGTGCTCCGAGAGCGAGAGCAGGAGCAGGTAGAAGAGGCAGAGCGCCGCCCCCACCATCAGATACTGCACCGGGTGCACCTTCTTCCCGCCGAACAGGCCGTTGACGAAGATGGTGGCGAAGGTGAGGGCGATCACCAGCACGCCGTATTTCAGGATCCGGTCGGTCTGCCGGTGCACGTCGCCCGGCTCGACGAAGCCCACGCCGACCGTGCCGTTCCAGAGCGTGTCCGGATTGAACTCCCCGGTGCGCCAGGCGGACGGGAAATCGCGGGAGAGCGCGCCCATCGACCAGCGCGCCGTGAATCCCTGGTCGGAGATCTGACGTTCATCCGGCAGCATGCGGCCCGAGAAGTCCGGATGGGGCCAGTCGGCGGCAACGGTCACCGTCGTCGCGTCGGCGACCGGCACGAAGCGAAGATCGGAGCTGCCGCGAATGTCGAGCGTGATCGCGAAACCCACCGGCTTCGCCACCGCCGCCGCATCCAGCGGCGCCGGGGCCGCGAGGCTGGAGGAGAACGTCTGATTGTGTTGCACGGCGTCGTCGCCGACGGGAGGCTTGCCGGCGATCCCGACGGTCATGCCGCGGATGCCGGAGATGTCGGAGACACCGACCAGGAGCTTGGCGTTGCTCCAGTCGATCATCTCCGGCGAGACGTCGGAGCGCGCCTCGGCGAGGCCGGTGAAGTCGCCGGTGAGCTTGACGGTGCCGCCATAGACCAGCACCTCATAGATGCTCTTCGCCCGCCGCTCGGTCTTCACGTCGGATTCGATCGAGAGATGCTTCGGCAGGAAGAAGAGCTGGCTGCCGGCGGTGCGCGGCGGCGTCGTAGCGTCGCCGGCCTCGGTGACGTAGCGATAGGGCACGCTGAGAATCGGGCCGAGGATGGTCTGCGATCCGCCCCATTGGCCGGTGATCTCGGAATCGACGTCGAGCTTCCGGTCTTCGCGTTCCTGCACCAGATCCTCGATCATGCCGAGCGGAATGAGCAGGATCAGCGTCAGGATGCCTAGGATGAAGGCCCGCTTGCTGGCCTCGAAGCCGGCAGCACCGAGGCCGAAGCGCCGGTGCCAGGGCTGGCGTTTGGGCTTGGATGCATCGGCGGTCTCCTGACGCATGGTGTCAGGGTTCTCGAATGTCATGGTATTCCCCTCTTGCTCTCTCTATCCCTCGGATGCAGCGTGCGGGCGCTTCCCGGCCGTCGCGGGGCGGAATTGCGGCAAGACTGCGGTCGTGCCGGGGATTCATCGGGTTCGAATCGTCAGGAGGACTGAAATGGCGACACAGCGCGAGAAGGTCGAGGCGTTCCGCAAGCTGCATGCGAGCGGCACCTTCGTCATTCCCAATCCCTGGGACATCGGCAGCGCCAAGATCCTCGCTTCGATGGGCTTCCGGGCCCTGGCCACCACCAGCGCCGGCTACGCTTTTTCACTGGGGCGTCCGGACGGCGACGGGATCATCGGCCGGGAGGAGACGCTCGCGAATTTCAAGACCATCGTCGATGCGACCGACCTGCCGGTCAGCGCCGACTTGCAGGGCGGGTTCGGCCGCGAGCCGAAAGAAGCGGCCGAGACGATCCGCCAGGCAGCGGCGATCGGCCTCGCCGGCGGCTCGATCGAGGACGCGACCGGCGACGCCGCGAAGCCGATCTATGATCTCGGCCTTGCCAAGGAGCGGGTCGCCGCTGCGGTCGAGGCCGCCCGCAAAGCCGGCTTCGTGCTGACCGCGCGAGCCGAGAACTTCCTCTGGGGCCGGCCCGACCTCGCCGACACGATCAAGCGCCTGCAGGTCTTCCAGGATGCCGGCGCCGAGGTGCTCTATGCGCCGGGGCTGAAGACCGAGGCGGAGATCGCCGCGGTGGTGAAAGCCGTGGACCGGCCGGTCAACGTGCTGATGGGCGGCCGCACCAATCCCTTGACGGCGGACGACCTGGCACGGCTCGGGGTGCGGCGCATCAGCGTCGGCAGCGGCCTCTACCTCGCCGCCATGGGCGCCTTCCATCGGGCAGCGCAGGAGCTCAAAGACAAGGGTACCGCCACCTTCGTCGAAGGCGCGATGCCGTTCGTCCAGCTGAACACCATGTTCGGCGGGAAGGACTGAGGCTCCGCTAAGCCTTCACCCCGCCCATCTTGCACACCGCCTTCCACTCGGCCGCCGTCACCGGCTGAACGGAGAGGCGGGAGTTCTTCACCAGGACCATGTCGTTCAAGGCGGGCGTCGCCTTGATCTCCTTCATCGTCACCGGGGTCTTGAACGGGGTCAGCGCTTTCACCTCGACCATGCCGAATTTGCCGGTCTTGTCGGTGGGATCGGGGTGGTACTCCTTCGCGATCTCGGCAATGCCGACGACGGCGAGGCCCTCGTTCGAGTGATAGAAGAAGGCCTGATCGCCCTTCTTCATCTTCTTCATGTTGCCCGAGGCCTGGAAGTTGCGGACGCCGGTCCAGCCGGTCTTGCCGTCCTTCACCAGCTGCTCCCAGGAATAGGCGGAAGGCTCGGACTTCATCAGCCAATATTGCATGCGCGCCTCTCTTACTTGGGGAAGGCTTTTCGGGTGCCGTGCACGGTCACCGACTGGAACAGGCCGGCCTTGGCATAAGGGTCGCCGGCGAGGAACCGGTCCATCTCCGCGCGATCGGCGACGTCGAGCACCAGCAGGCTGCCGATCATCGCGTCCTTCGTATCGAGCAGCGGCCCGGCGAACAGCAGCTTGTCGTTGTGCGCGGTCAGGTATTCGACATGCTTCGGCCGGTTCGCCATGCGCACTTCGAGGGCGCCGGGCTTGTCGAGGCAATAGGCCATGAACTGCATCACGTACTCCCCTTCCGAGTTAAGCCTTCACGCCGGCGCCGCGCAAGGCGGGGGCGTTGGCGTCCAAGGGCCAGCGCGGGCGCGGGGCGAAATCGAGGGCGTCGGTCTCGCCGCGCTTCAGGTGCTCGATGCCGGCCCAGGCGATCATGGCGGCATTGTCGGTGCAGAGCCGGATCGGCGGCGCCACCAGCGGCAGTTGCGCCTTCGCCGCCACGGCCGCGAGGCCGGCGCGGAGGCGCTGGTTGGCGGCGACGCCGCCGGCGACGACCAGCGCGCTCAAGCCCGGCGCTCCGGCACGCGCCTGCACGATCGCGCGCTTCACCCGGTCGGCGATCGATTCGGTGACCGCCAATTCGAAGCCGGCGGCGAGATTGGCCACGGTGGCAGGATCGAGGTCGCCCGCCGCGCGCAATCCCTCGACCCGCTGGCGCAATGCGGTCTTCAATCCGCTGAAGGAGAAGTTGCAATCCGGGCGGCCGAGCATCGGCCGCGGCAGATCGTCGACCGGCGCGGTCGCTTCCTTGGCTGCGCGCTGGATGGCGGGACCGCCGGGGTAGCCGAGGCCCAGCAGCTTCGCCGCCTTGTCGAAGGCCTCGCCCGCAGCGTCGTCGATGGTGGCGCCGAGCCGGCGATAGGCGCCGACGCCCTCCACGACCAGCAGCTGGCAATGACCGCCGGAGACCAGCAGCAGCAGATAGGGAAAGGCAACGTCGTCGGAGAGCCGCGCGCTCAGGGCATGGCCTTCAAGATGGTTGACCGCGACGAAGGGCAGGCCGTGGGCGGCCGCGATCGCCTTTCCCATGGTGACGCCGACGATGACGCCGCCGATCAGACCTGGTCCCGCCGTGGCCGCGATGCCGTCGAGGTCGCCGAAGCCGACGCCGGCCTTGCGCATGGTCTCGGCTATCAGCGGCCCCAGATGCTCGAGATGGGCCCGTGCAGCGACCTCCGGCACGACGCCGCCATAAACCCGGTGCTCCTCGAACTGCGAGAACAGCGACTCTGCCAGGACCCGGCGACCGTCATCGACCACCGCCGCGGCAGTCTCGTCGCAGCTCGATTCGATACCCAGAACGATCATGGGGTGGCAATCATGGCAAGACCAACATCTGAGTCCGGTGCCGCTCCTACTTGATGGCGTGGGGAGGTGAATGCGTGTCGGAGCCGAGGTTGCATTTCCGCGCCCCGCCCGGCTACAAGGGCGCCAACCACGAAAGGCGGCGGGATCGGCGCAGCAGTTATGGCGGTTTCCGGATCATCGATCAACCAGACTGGCACCGGTCTCCGGATTGGCACCCGCGGCAGCCCGCTCGCGCTGACCCAGGCCGAGATGGTGAAGGCCGCCCTGGTCGCGGCCCACCCCGGCCTCGCGGCCGAGAGCCTCGAGATTGTCCCGATCCGCACCACCGGCGACAAGGTGCAGGACCGCACCCTCGCCACGATCGGCGGCAAGGGCCTCTTCACCAAGGAGATCGAGGAGGCATTGATCGACGGCCGGGTCGATCTCGCGGTCCATTCCATGAAGGACATGCCGACCTTCCTGCCGGACGGCCTGACGATCGCGGCGATGCTCGAACGGGAGGATCCGCGCGACGCCTTGATCTCGCCGGTCGCGAACAGCATCGTCACCCTGCCCCGCGGCGCCGTGGTCGGTACCGCCTCGCTCAGGCGGCAGGCGCAGCTCCTGATGCTGCGGCCGGATTTGAAAGTGCAGCCGCTCCGGGGCAATGTCGGCACGCGCCTCGAGAAGCTCGCCCGCGGTGAAGCAGCGGCGACCCTGCTGGCGCTCGCCGGGCTGAAGCGACTGGGCAGGGCCGAAGCGGCGACCGCGATCCTCTCCACCGACGAGATGCTGCCGGCGGTGGCCCAGGGCGCGATCGGCGTCGAGATCCGCGCGAACGATGCGCGGGTGCGGCCGCTGGTCGAGGCGCTGGACCATGCGCCGACCTCGATTGCTGTGGCAGCAGAGCGGGCCTGCCTCGCCGAGCTCGACGGTTCGTGCCGGACGCCGATCGCGGCCTATGCCGAGATCTCCGGAACCGCGTTGCGTCTTCGCGGCTTGATCGCGCTGCCGGACGGGACCGAATCGCATCGTGCCGAGGATCGCGGGCGCGCGACGCGGGACGATGCTGCGGCGCTTGGCCGCGCGCTGGGACAGAAGTTGAAGGCGCTGGCGGGGCCGCATTTCCTGGCTTAGGCTCTGGCCCGGATGGGGGCGATCGGGGCGTTGATCCTGGCGGGAAGGGGGCAATCGAGGACCGAGAATGCATGCATTGATCACCCGGCCGTTGGAAGATGCCAAGCCGCTGGCCGACCTGCTGGCGGCGAAGGGCGTCGAATGCACGATCGAGCCTTTGCTCGACATCGTGCCGCGCGCCGATGCCGTGGTCGATCTTGCCGGCGTGCAGGCCCTGCTCTTCACCAGCGCCAACGGCGTGCGCGCCTTCGCCGCCAAGAGTTCGCGGCGCGATCTCAAGGTCCTGACCGTCGGTGACGGCTCGGCGGCTGCTGCCCGCGAGGCCGGCTTCGGCGACGTGCAGGCGGCGGGCGGCGACGTCGATGCGCTGGCGGCCCTGGCGGTCGCGCGGCTCGATCCGAAATCGGGACCGCTCTTCCATGGCGCCGCCTCAGCGCTGGCCGGCGACCTCCAGGGCAAGCTGGAGGCCGCCGGTTTCACCCTCCGCCGCGCCGTGCTCTATGAGGCGAAGACCGCGACCGCCTTCTCGCCGGAGACGCGGATGAACCTGGCGCTCGGCGGCATCGACATGGTGCTGCTGTTCTCGCCGCGGACGGCGCGGACCTTCGGCGAATTGTGGCAGGCGGCGGAAGAGCCCAGCCTGCGCAAGACCTCGGCGCTCTGTCTCAGTCCGGCGGTCGCCAAGGAGATCGGCGCGCTCGACTGGCAAAAGGTCGAGATCGCCGACCGGCCTGACCAACCGGCGATGCTGGCGCTGGTGGAAGCCGAGATCGCGCGCCGCACCCCGGCGGTCGAAATCCTGCCGCCGCCCCCCAAACCGGAATCGCCCAAACCGGGATCCATGAAGACCGAACCGACCAGAATAGAAACTGTGAATGCCGAACGGATCGAGGATACGCCGCCGCGCGAGGAGCGGAGGAGGCCCGAGGCGCCCCCTCCGCCTCCCTTGCCCCCGCGGCCGCAACCGGCGCCGCGCCCCACGGGCGGCATCCTCGCCGGACTGATCGCCGGCGCAATCGCGGCGGCCGTGGTGGCGGTGAGCGCGCCCTATTGGCAGCCGATGATCCTCGGCCAGGCGGCGCCGAGCACCGATCCCGACGTCGCGGCCTTGCAGGCGCGGGTGGCAGCGCTGGAATCGGCCGGCAAGTCGGCGGCGTCCCAGGACGATCTGAAGAAGGCCCTCGGCGGAGCGGCTGACGACGCAAAGAATGCAGCGCAGCAGGTGGCGCAGCTTTCCGACCGGATCGGCAAGCTGGAGCAGGACATGGCCTCGCGCTCCAACACCAACTCGCCGGCGCCGGCGACGGACCTGCAGGGCCTGCAGTTCCGGCTCGCCAAGCTGGAGACCGATCTCACCCAGGTGTCGCAGCAGGTCTCCAACCAGTCGGCGACGACGGCCGCGGTGCCGCCCGATCTCAGCGGCCAGATCGCCGCCCTGAAATCCGCGAATGACGACCTCACGCAGCAGCTCGCCGCGGCGCGGGACGCGATCAAGACGCTGCAATCGCAGCAGGGCACGCTGCAGACGCAGCAGAGCACGCTCTCCGGCACGGTCGAGAAGATCGCGGCACAGCCCCCCGCGGTGACCGCCGACGAGCAGCGGCGCACCGCGCTCGTCGTGGCGCTGGGATCGCTGCGCGGCGCGCTCGCGCTCGACCGGCCCTACGACACCGGCTTGAAATCGGTGGACGATCTTGTCGCCGCCGATGCGGCGCTCAAGGAGAAGCTGGCGCCCGCCTTGGATCCGCTGCGGCCGCTGGCCGGCGGCGGCGCGCCGACGCTGGCACAGCTGCAGGCGAGCCTGCCGGCAAAGGACATCGCCGAAGCCGCCAATGTGGAAGCGGCGTCGGCCGCGGTCGGCGCCGACCAGGGCTGGTCCGAGCGGCTGATCAATCGCCTTTCGGAAGCGGTGACGGTGCGGCCGGTCGGCGAGGATGTGCAGGGCGACGGCCCGCTGCCGCGCCTTGCCCGTGGCGAAGCCAAGCTGAAGGGCGGCGATCTCTCCGGCGCCGTCGCCGAGATCGAAGGCCTCACGGGCAAGCCCGGTGCGGCCGCGGCGGGCTGGCTCGCGCAGGCGAAGGCGCGGCTCGCCCAGGACCAGGCCGGCGCGAATCTCGACCAGGCGGCGACTGCGCTCCTGGCGCCGCCCGAGCAGTGAGCCTGGATCGCGCATGACCCTCGGCCGCACGATCTGGTTCTTCATCAAGCTCGGTCTCGTCGTCGCGGCCGCGATCTGGCTCGCCGACCGGCCGGGCCGCGTCTCCATCATCTGGCTCGGCTACAACATCGATCTCGCCGTCGGCACGGCCATGGCCGCGCTCGTCATCCTGATCCTGCTGCTCTATGTGGTCTGGCGCGTCTGGCACATGGTCCGCCGCGCGCCCGGCGGTTTCGCCCTCTTCCGCCGCAGCCGGCGCCAGGCCAAGGGCTTCAAAGCGCTGACCCGCGGCCTGGTGGCCGCCGCCGCAGGCGACGCCGCCGAAGCGAAGAGACTGGCCCGCACCGCCCACGGCCTGCTCGACCGCTCGCCGCTGACCCTGCTGCTGGCGGCGCAGGCGGCACAGCTCGAGGGCGATGAGCACGCCGCCGGCCGCTATTTCGAGGCGCTTTCGAAGAATCCCGAAGCAGCGCTGCTCGGCCTGCGCGGCCTTACGACGGCGGCGCTGAAGCGCGGCGACGAGACGGCGGCGCTGGCCCATGCCGAAGCGGCGCTGCAATCGCATCCCCACGCCGAATGGGCGGCGGAGACTGCGCATCGCCTGCAGGTGAAGCTCGGCAAGCCGGCGGAGGAGAGCCTGAAGGCGCTGGTGCGCGCCGGCGCCATGTCGGCAAAACAGGGCCAGCATCGCCGCGCCGTGCTGCTGGCGGAGCGCGCGCGCCAGGCGCTGTTGCCGGAAACTCGAGACGCCGATCTCGATGCCGCGCTGCGCGCTGCGCGCGAGGCGCTGAAGCTCGACTCCGGTTTTGTGCCGGCGCGATTGATCCTCGTGCACCTGCTGCTGCGCATGGGCAAGAAGCGCGAGGCGACGCGCCTGATCGAGCAGGACTGGGATTCGAACCCGCATCCGCTGCTGGCCCGCGCCTATATCGAGGCCGAGCCCGGCGAGCGCGCGGCCGATCGCATGAAGCGCCTGGAGCGCCTCGCCCGCCAGAACCCGGACCACATCGAGACCCATCGCGCGCTCGGCCAGACGGCGGTGATCGCGGGCCTCTGGGGCGACGCGCGCCGGCACCTGGAGCGGCTGATCGCCGCCGAGCGCGCCACCGGTGGCCTCTCCCACGCCACCTGCCGCGCGATGGCGGTGCTGGAGGAAGGCGAGCACCGGGACACGGCCGCCGCCCGGCGCTGGCTGGCCGAGGGGGCCCAGGCCCTGCCCGACCCGGCCTGGATCTGCTCCGCCTGCGGTCATCCGGGTGAAGCCGGCCCCGCCTCCGGCCATTGGCAGGCGGTCTGCCCGCATTGCGCCGCCATCGACTCCTATCGCTGGCAGCGCCCGGTGCTGCCCAGCGGCGATATCCTGATGGGGCCGCCCGACACGGTTACAGAAACCGCGCCGGAGACGCCGGTCGCGGCCGAACCCGCGCCGATCCCGGCCCCCGCCTCGGCTGCCGCGGCGGAGACACCGGCGCCGGCCCGGGAATCCGCCCCGTCTCCGGCCGCCAGCCCCGCGGAGAAGAAGCTGGAAACCCAATTGGCGCCGTCGGTTGACGCCGCCCGGTCGATCTACTAGCTTCCGCCCGCGCTGCGCCGGCCCCTGGGGCCTGCACCGTCCAGCCCGGTTCGCCGTAGTAGCTCAGTGGTAGAGCATCCGCTTCGTAAGCGGGCGGTCGGGGGTTCAAATCCCTCCTACGGCACCAGGGGCGGCACCATCTTTCCGATGCGGTAGACAAGAACCGGCTTCCCATCCCGGGCGGCACGCAGTCCGCCCTACTTTGGGGCTGTGCCGCCTGATCTCCCGTGCGACAATTGCATGTCATGCTGGCGGGGACGACGCCTCCTGTCTTCTTCGCGGGGAGGCACACATCGACCAGGACGCCGTCCATATGCTTGCCGACGCCGGTACATCCGCACTGGCCGGAAAGCTGCTCGCGTTCATCGCCGTCCAATGCGCGATGATCTTCGGCTTCGCAGGCCTCGGATCCTTCGCGGGGAAGTATCTGAACATCCGCGGTCGAATTCTGGCGTTGGCGCAGGATTTCAAGCTGCTGACCAACCAGCTGGAGCATGACGCCGGCTTGGCTGAAACGATAGAGAGCGGCCGAGCGGATGGCCGGGAGCGCGAAGGACGCCGACTGCGCGCGTCAGAGTTCCAGGCGCTGTGCGAGGCCATCAATCAGTGCAGTCGATACGTCGATCAGCACCGCAGCATTGCGGCGGATGGGAAACTGCCGAGGATCGAGAGTCCGCTGCCGCGGATCGAGACGCTTCAACGCCTGTATTTTCCCGAGCTCGCGGTTCAGACGAATGACGTGATCAATGCCGTCCTGAACCTCGTGAGGGCGGGCGAGCATCCGAAGTCTCATCCTGTCCTAGAAGAGGCGTTGGCCGCGTTTCGACTCAGGGCCCGATCGGTTCTGGAAGAAATCGCCGGCTAGATACCCGACGGCCGTGGCCCCTTCGCGGGTCAAGCACCGCGCGCGGCCGCCAGGTCCTCCTCCCAGCCGAACACGCTCCTGCCGCCATATCGTGTGGAATGCGCGCGCTCCTCAGCCATGAAGGCGGCGGGGCTGGGGCCGGAGACCGCGCCTTCGAGCCGCCGCGCCTGGTCGTCGAGGCGTTGCAGGGCGGCGAGCTCCTCGCTGCGGCCGAGCTTGGCCTTTCCGACGGCGGACTTCAGGACCCTGATGGTCTCGTCATAGACCTTGAGCGGCACCGGATAGGGATGCCGGTCCTTACCGCCATGGGCGAGGGAGAACCGCGCCGGATCGGCGAAGCGACAGGGCGCGCCGTGCATCACCTCGGCGACCATGGCGAGCGCCTGCACCGTGCGCGCGCCGACGCCGGGCGTCAGCAGGAGCTCCGGAAAGTCCGCGGGTCCCCGATCGGCGGCGGCGGCGAGGGTCGCGTGCAGGCGGCGGCCGATGATGTTCTCCGGCCGCACCTCGTGATGGCCCGGCATCACGAGGTAGGGCAGTTCCCCCTGTCGTGGCGGCGGTGCGGCTTCGCGCGGCTCCAGCTTCGCGAGTTCGCCGGCGATGCCGTCCGGCCCGAGTGACGACAGCATCTCGAGCTGCGCGGCACGCGACGGGGCTGCGCGGTGATCGGCGAGATTGACGATGGTGTCCTGGCCGAGCCCATGGATCGCGGCATGCGGATCGTCGACGAAGCTCGCCAATCCCTCCGACGACCAGTGATAGCGACGGGCGAGGCCGCGCGGGCCGTCCATCCCCTGCTGGACCACGATCCACTGCCCGTCATCAGCCAGGATGAAGCCATGAAGGTAGAGCTCGAAGCCGTCCTGCACGGCGGCGCTGTCGACCTTGGCGACGAGCCGGCTGGTGCGGGCGAGCGCCGCGCCGTCGAGGCCGAGGCGCAGCCCCAGCCGGGTCAATTCATCGGGTGTCGTTCGCGAATGCCGCCCGCGGCCGCCGCAGACATGGAGGCCGAGCTCGCCCTCCAGCGGCTGGAGGCCGCGCTTCAGGGCGCCGATCACGCTGGTGGTGATGCCGGAGGAATGCCAGTCCATCCCCATCACCGCGCCGAAGGACTGGAACCAGAATGGATTGGCGAGGCGCCGCAGCAGCTCCGCGCGGCCGTAATGGTGGACGATCGCCTCCGCCATGATCGCGCCGAGCTTCGCCATGCGCTCCGCCAGCCATTGCGGGACGCGGCCGTTGTGCAGCGGCAGATCGGCGGTTCCGGCGCGGCGCGGCATCGCTCTCCCCTCCCGGACAAATGCACTCTGTCGCGCCATCTTAGTCCTGGAACATAGAGGGAACAAGTGGCGGTCGCTGCCAAGGTTCGCGAGGCTGGAAGCGGTGCGGCGATTGGGCGACACTCGCGCCCGCGAATCGCAAGCGGGGAGGTCGTCTTGAGCATCACAGCGTTCGGCGAGGTCGAGGGGAAGCCGGTCCAGGAGATCCGCCTGCGTTCGGCGGCGGGGGCGGAGGCCTCTATCCTCAGCTTCGGCGCGAGCCTGCGCGATCTCACGGTGCCGCTGAAGAACGGCAAGG
>DATKNM010000090.1:0-19240 GCA_035541335.1 Binatia bacterium | reverse complement strand
GCGCGGATCAGCCCGACCGGCATCCGCTGCCCGCCGATCCGGAAATTCTGCAGGCTGCGCTGGGTCTGCGCGCCCCAAAGCTTCTCCGCGGGCACTTCGATCGGGCCGAAGGAATCGGTCTCGCTGCGGGTGGCACTTTTCGAGGCGGCTTTCGCCATGGTGGAAGACTCCAGGGTTAGGCTGAATGTGCCGGTTCTAGCGGGAAAACGGGACGGCGGAAAGGGGAGGGCTAGTTGCGCCCCTTCCGCCCCAGCGCCACCAGGTTGATGATCTCGAACATGACCACCATCGCCACCTGGGCGGTGATCTGGTTCGGGTTGTCCTTGGTGGGCATCAGGCAGACGACGTCGCCGCCGATGACGTCCAAGCCGCCGAGGCCCTGCAGGATGCGCGTCGCCTCGCGGATCGACATGCCGCCGAAGCCGGGTTCGAGGTTGGCGACGCCGGGGGCGACCGACGGGTCGAGGCAGTCGAGGTCGAAGGTGACATAGACCGGCGCATCGCCGACCCGGGCGCGGATCTTCTCCACGGTCTTCTCGATGCCGAGGGTCTCGAACTCGGCCATGGAGATGACCTGGTAGCCGAGGCTGCTGGAGACCGCGCCGACCTTCTCGGTGTGGATCACCTTCGAGGGATGGCCGCGGATGCCGATCTGCAGGCTGTGCCCGGCATCGACCGAATCCTCGCGCACCGTATAGGCGGCCCAGTGCGCGGCCGAGCGGACGGCACCCAGCCAATGCGGCATGTTCTCGTAGGAATCGGTGTGGGCGTCGAAATGGACGAGGGCGCAGGGCCGCCCGCCGGAGATCCTGCGGCCGGGGCCGGCGATCGCCTTCAGGATGCCGCCGGTGATGGAGTGGTCACCGCCGACCGAGACCGGCCGCGTGCCGGTCGCGTCCAGTCGCTGGTAGAAGGCTTCGATGTCGCGGAGGCAGGCCTCGTTGTTCATCGCCTCCGGCAGCGGCACGTCGCCGAGATCGTGCACCCGCGCCACGTCCCAGGGCGAGATGTTGTGGATCGCATGGGCGCGGCGATAGTAGCCGGACTGATGGCGGACGGCGCGCGGCCCCAGATGCTGGTCGCGCTCGGTCGAGCCGTTGCCGGTGCTGTGCGGCACGCCGACGAGGGCGATGTCCGCGGCGGCCGGATCCTCATTCCAGGGGCAGCGGAAGAAGGTCGGGATACCCCACCAGTACCAGCTCTCGGAGCTCTTCTTCGCCGCAGCGATCGAATCGTCCACCATGATGCTCTCTCGTCGTTGCAGAGCGCCACGATACCGGCAACGCCTCGCACCGCAAGCTGGCGGGCGGAACGGACGGCTCCGGGACCAAAGGAGAGAATTCACAGATATTCAATAGACCCGCGCGTAAATCGGCTGTGAAATCCTTAACTTTCAATGGATTGTGATCCCGTCGCCGTCTTTCACGACGGCACGCTCTGGTGTAAAATTAATCTCCGAGCAATCTTCGTTACCTAAATTCCGATCGACGTCGGCCACCGGCTCGTCGCTGGTCCGATTGAGGAGTCCGTCATCGGATGATCGCGGCGATCGCAGCACGCATATCGGGATATTCAGGGCGGGGCGCCTCGGGCGGCCTCCGCTGCCTGGCCGGGGCCGTGCTCGTCTTCCTGACCCTGCTTCCCTGCCGTCTCGCCTTCGCCCAGGACCAGACCGAAGGTAGCCAGATCTGGGTCGCGCTCACATCGGACCAGCGCTCATGGCTCGCCGCGCATCAGCCGATCCGCCTCGGCCTCTACAAGGGCGGATGGGCGCCGTTCGACCTCATCGATCGCACCGGTCGGCACCAGGGCATCAGCGAAGACTATCTCTCCCTGGTGACGCAGCGGCTCGGCATCGAGATCGAGCCGGTGATGTTTCCGGACTGGAACGCGGCACTCGACGCCGCAAAGTCCCAGCAAGTCGATCTGCTGATTTCGGCCGCCGAGACGCCGGCGCGCGACGCCTTCCTCGCCTTCTCGAAACCCTACATCACCAGCAGCAACCTGATCATTTCGCGGCGCGACGACGATTCCGTGGGGTCGCTCGCGGACCTCAAGGGCAAGACCGTCGCGGTCGAGCAGGGCTACGCGATGGCGGAAGTGGTCCCGCGGGAAGTGCCGGGCGTGACCATGCTGGCCGTGCCCGATACCGAGGCCGCGCTGAGGGCCGTCTCCTCCGGCCGCGCCGATGCCTATGTGGGCGACATGATCGTCTCCACCTACCTGATCGAGCACCTCAACCTCGCCAATCTGAAGCTCCGCGGCGAAGCCGGATTTGCCACCAGCGACCTGCGCTTCGCGGTCCGCAAGGACTGGGCGCCGCTGACCCAGTTGCTCGACAGTGCGATCGACACGATCAGCGATGCCGACCGGCAGCGGATCCGCGACCGCTGGCTCCCGCCGGTCGTCACCATCGACTGGTGGGGCATCTGGCTGAAGTACTGGCCGTTCCCGGCGGCCGTCCTCATCCTGCTGGCCTGGATGCTGGTGACCAACCGCCGGCTGCGACACCAGGTCGTCGAGCGCGAGAAGGCGGAGCAGGAGGCGCGCCGGCGCCGCAAGGAGCTGAAGGCGATCATGGATAACGCCCCGGCGCTGATCTATCAGAAGGATCTCGCCGGCCGATATCTCTTCGTGAACCGCCAGTGGAACACGGCCTTCGGCTTTGCCGAGGACGCCGCCGTCGGCAAGACCGACCGCGAGCTGTTCTCGCGGCAATCGGCCGACGACATCGAAGCCGCCGACCGCGAGGTGGTGGCGACCGGCCAGGTCCGGACCGCCGAGGAGCAGCTGCCCGAGGCGGACGGCATGCATACGGCCATCAGCGTCACCTTCCCGCTGTTCGACGAGGCGGCGCGCGCCTACGCGATCTGCGGCTTCTGCACCGACATCACGGAGAGGAAGCGCGCCGAGGAGAAATTCCGGCTGATCTTCGACAACACGCTCGACGCCTTCGTCCTGTTCGACCAGTCGGGTTTCATCGACTGCAATGACGCGGCGTTGAAACTGTTCGGCGTCCCTCAACGGGAGATGCTGCTGGGCGTGCAGCCGTCCGATGCGCGGATCACGCCGGCGACCCAGCCGGACGGCGCGGCGTCATCGGCGCTGCAGGAGAAGCACATGGCCGAGCTGGTCCGGACCGGCCGGCCGATCCGGTTCGACTGGGTGCACCGGAAGTGGGATACCGGCGCGCCGTTCCATTGCGAGGTCGCGCTGGTGATGCTGGAGATGGACGGGCGGCCGGTGGTCTTCGCCAATGTCCGCGACATCACGCCGCGCAAGCTGGCGGAGGAGGCGACGCTCCACGCCAAGCAGGCGGCCGAGGCGGCGACCCGCGCGAAGAGTGATTTCCTCGCCAACATGAGCCACGAGATCCGCACGCCGATGAATGCGATCCTCGGCATGTCGCACCTGGCGTCGAAGACCGATCTCGACCCGCGGCAGAGGGAGTACCTGAAGAAGATCCAGCAGGCCGGGCAGCACCTGCTCGGCATCATCAACGACGTCCTCGATTTCTCGAAGATCGAGGCCGGCAAGCTCACCACCGAGGAGATCGATTTCGAGCTCGAGAAGGTGATGGACAACGTCTCCACCCTGGTGGCCGAGAAGGCCGGCGCCAAGGGGCTGGAGCTGATCATCGACGTCGACCGCACGGTGCCGCGTGCCCTCAGAGGCGACCCGCTGCGCCTGGGGCAGATCCTGATCAACTACACCAACAACGCGGTCAAGTTCACCGAAAAGGGCGAGATCCACATCGCCGTCAAGCTGGCCGAAGAGACGGATGCCGGCGTCGTGCTCCGCTTCTCGGTCCGCGACACCGGGATCGGCATGACGCCGGAACAGTGCAGCCGCATGTTCCAGTCGTTCCAGCAGGCGGACAGCTCGACCACCCGGAAATACGGCGGCACCGGGCTCGGCCTCGCCATTTCCAAGCGCTTGGCCGAGCTGATGGGCGGCGCGGTCGGCGTCGAGAGCAAGCCGGGTGTCGGCAGCACATTCTGGTTCACGGCGCGGCTAGGCAGAGCCGCGGCACCGCGCCAATCCTTGGTTCCCACCCCGGATCTCCGCGACCTCAAGGTTCTGGTCGTGGACGACAATGCGAATGCGCGCCTGGTCCTGGCCGAAATGCTCGCCGAGATGACGTTCCGGCCGCTGCAAGCCGGCTCTGGCGCCGCCGCGGTCGATGCCGTGCGCAACGCGGCCGCCCTGGGAGAGCCGATCCGAGTCGTCTATCTCGACTGGCACATGCCGGGCATGGACGGCTTCGAGACCGCCGCGGCGATTCGCGCGCTCGGGCTCGATGCTCCGCCCCAGCTCGTGATGGTGACGGCACACGGACGGGAGGACGTGCTAAAGCGCGCCCCGGCCGCCGGCATCCAGGACGTGCTGATCAAGCCGGTGGCGCCCTCGCTGTTGTTCGACACCACGATCCGGCTCTTCAGCGCGGAGGTGCCGCACCTGGGCCATGATCGCGCGGCGGGTTCGGTCGCGCCCGCTTTGCCGCCGGCGCTGGTGGGCGCGCGTGTGCTCGTGGTCGAGGACAACGACTTCAACCAGGATGTTGCGACCGAGTTGCTGCAGGATGCCGGGCTGGAGGTCGAGCTTGCGGATAATGGCGCCGTCGCGCTGGAGAAGCTGCAGACGGCCCTGGACGGCCACTACGACCTCGTGCTCATGGACATGCAGATGCCGGTGATGGACGGCATCACTGCGACGCGGGAGCTCCGCCGGCTCGAGCGGTTTGCCGACCTGCCGGTCGTGGCCATGACGGCGAACGTCATGGCGGCGGAGCGGGAGAAATGCCTCGCAGCCGGCATGAACGACCACATCGCAAAGCCGATCGATCCCGCGCTGCTGTTCGAGACCCTCGCCCGCTGGCTGAAGCCGCGGACGGCGCCGGCGCCGGCGCGGCCGCACATGCGACACGCCCCGGTGGAGGAGCCCGAGGGGTTCGATCCGGCCGGCCTCGGCATCGACGGGCTCGATGTCGAGCTCGGCTTGTCGCGCGTGCTCGGCAAGCGGCGCCTTTATCTCGATCTCCTGGCGCGCTTCGCCCGCGACCAGGTCAAGGTGCCGGTCGATCTCGAGGCGGCGCTCACGCGCGAGGACCTCGCGACCGCCGAACGCATCGCCCACACGGCGAAGGGCCTTGCCGGCAATATCGGCGCGACCCGGCTGCAGGAGCAGGCGGCGCTGCTGGAAGCCGCGATCCGGGATCGTCTGCCGCGGGCGAAGGTCGAAGCGCTCCTCGCGGTCTGGCGCGCGGGATTGCGCGGCCTCATCTCCGCGCTGTGGTCGTCGCTGCCGGACCAGTCGGCCCCGGCCGCCAACGGTGCCGGCCGCCATGCCGGGCGAGGGCAGGACCTGGTGCGCCGCCTCGCCGCGTTGCTCGGAGAGGACGACAGCGAGGCGGTCGATCTCCTGGATGCCGAGGCTGAGGCCTTGCGTGCCGCGCTCGGCGCCAGCGCATTCACGGCGGTCGCGGATGCCTCGCATGCCTACGACTTCGATACCGCGCTGCGCGAGCTGAAGCGTACCGCGGAAACTGTCAATCTTGCGCTTTGAAGGGAACCGGCCATGGCTGATGAGAAGACGACCGAAGCGCAACCGACGATCCTTGCCGTCGATGACACGCCCGGCAACCTCTCCCTGATCACCGGCCTGTTGAAGAGCCAGTACCGCGTCAAGGTGGCCAATTCCGGCGAGAAGGCGCTGCGGGCGGTGCATTCGGACATGCCGCCGGACCTCGTCCTCCTCGACATCATGATGCCGGACATGGACGGGATCGAGGTCTGCCGGCGCCTGAAGGCGGACCCGCGCACCAGGGACATCCCGGTGATCTTCCTCACCGCCATGGCCAAGAGCGACGACGAGCGGATCGGCCTCGAGGCCGGTGCGGTCGACTACATCACCAAGCCGATCAGCCCGCCGATCCTGCTGGCGCGGGTGAGGACCCACCTGCAACTGAAGGCCGGCGCCGATTTCCTGAAGGACAAGAACGCCTATTTGGAGAGCGAGGTCTATCGCCGCACCCGCGACATGCAGGCGATCCAGGACGTGACGATCCTGACCATGGCCTCGCTGGCGGAGACCCGCGACAACGAGACCGGCAACCACATCCGGCGAACCCAGCATTACATGAAGGCCCTGGCGATGAAGCTGCGCGATCATCCGCGCTTCGCCGGCTATTTCACCGACAGCACCATCGATCTCCTGTTCAAGTCGGCGCCGCTGCATGACATCGGCAAGGTCGGAATCCCGGACCGGATCCTGCTGAAGCCGGGCAAGCTGACGCCCGAGGAGTTCGAGATCATGAAGACGCATACCACGCTCGGCCGCGACGCGATCGAGCAGGCGGAGCGGCAATTGGGGACGCCGGTCGAGTTCCTGAAGTTCGCCAAGGAGATCGCCTATTCCCACCAGGAGAAGTGGGACGGTTCCGGCTATCCCGAGGGCCTCGCCGGCGATGCGATTCCGATCTCGGCGCGTCTGATGGCGGTTGCCGACGTCTACGACGCGCTGATCAGCCGGCGGGTCTACAAGCCGGCGTTCACCCATGAGGATGCGGTCACGATGATCGCCCAGGGGCGGGGCAAGCATTTCGATCCGGATATCGCCGATGCCTTCATGGAGCTCCGGGAGGAGTTCCGCGGCATCGCGCAGCGCTTCGCCGACAGCGACAGCGACATCGCACGCCAGGCCGACCGGCTCGAAGGCGCCGGCGTTGCCATGCCGGGTCCGGCCGCGGCGGCGCCGGCCCGCTAGGCCGCCCGTCGCCCGGATTGCTCCGGGCGACGGAAGCCTCCTCGATTACCGGTCGATGCCGATGTCGCGCCGCAGATGCGGCGAGAGATCGTTCGGCCGGATCGACTCGATCCTGAGGCGATAGCCCCAGAGAGCGTTGCCATGGCCGTTGCTGTGGCCAGGTGGCGACTGCCCGGGCCGCGATCTTCCGATCTGCCGCGGGTTCCTCTCGCGATCGCGTTTGACGCGGGTCGTCAAGCGGTCGAAGAGGGCGGGCGCTCCGGCGAACAGATTGGCGAGGCTGATGTAGAGCGTCATGATGTTCTCCATTGGGTTTGGCGTTGCCGGTCGGCCGATCGCGGTTGGAAATGGGCAAAGCTTACCCATCGTCGAACGACCCTGTTCAAGGCCGATCGGCGTTCCGGCGGTTTGTGAAATCCTTGAACTGATCCGAAGCGGCTGGCGCTTCAGCCCTGCGCTGCGTTGAATCCCTGGGACCGGCGGAAGATCGTGACCCGAGCGCACAGCGCAAAGCCGTGAGCGACCCGGGAGTCGAGACGGTGCAGCCCGACGCGGGCGGCGCTGTTCAAGCGATCTGGCTTAGTCCAAGGAGTTCCGCGAAGCGAAGGCCGCAGGCCTTCACCGGCATCGAATCGGGCTCAGCAGGAGCCCTGCATGGTGTGAGTCATCGACGTCCTCCTCCTTGGTTTGAGAGGCGGGCGCACCATAGCGAGTCGAGGCGGGAGCGTCAACCTGACGCGGCGTGATTTCGCTCACAGTTGAAGGCATCGCGCCGACTTCGCAACAGACTTGCGCGCGGGCTCAGTGCTTCTTTCGGAAAGTGTCGAGGGCGACGACGGTGGACTTGCCCGCGTCGGCGGCGTCGGGCGATTCCGATCCGCTCTCCGCCGACGTCGCTTTCGGCAGTGCCTTCGGCGCCTCGGTCTTCTCTGCCGTGGCCGACTTGTCGCCGGGTTGGAGCTCGACCTGCTGGTTCTTCAGCTCGAATTGCAGGCCGAATTTGACGGAGGGGTCGGTGAAGCTGACCAGCGCCTCGAACGGCACGTGCAGCCGCTCGTGCTTGCCGCTGAAGCTCAAGGTGACGGCGAACGCCTCCTCGGTGACCTCGAGGCCCCAGAACTGGTGCTGCAGGACGATGGTGATCTCGCGGGGAAACTGGGCCTTCAGGGCGGGCCCGATCGAGACGCCGGGATGGTCGGTCCGGAAGGTGATGTAGAAGTGGTGGTCTCCGGGCAGGCCCTTGGCGGCGACCTGCGCCAGCACCTCGCGCGCGACGCCGCGAAGCTGCCGCTCCACAATCCGGTCGTATCCCAGTTCGTCCTTCGCCATGGCGGTCCCGCCAACTCCCTTAGAACCGGATCGCGGGCCGTACCTCTTCTCGGGTTCGGGCCGCGGCGAACCGGGTATCAGTGGGGGGCCTTCTGTTGCCCGGCGCCCCCCGAACCGCGTTCTAAGTCAACAGCTTATAGCCCGCGAGGGCTATTAGGCCGCCAGACGAAGATCAGATGCAACGTTGTCGTTGGCATCTATTGAAATGGCCCGATAACGGCGGAACCATGCCGGGCGAAAGCGCTGCCTTTACCACGCGCGTCGATCCTGTTTCGCCCCCATAACGGCCCACCGAAGCGCCGGAATGGCGCCAAGGTGGGCGAAAACTGGTGGAGGCGCCGGGTACTGCCCCCGGGTCCGCAACGCTTATTCCACAGAGCGTTTATCGCCATAGTCGGTTGCCCGACAATCGTTAATATAGGCAAGGACGGCGCGGGAATCAAACCGGACGCTTTGCGGCAGCGGCCGGGATCGCGTAAGAGTTTCGCCCGTCCAATCCGCACGGAATCGCCCCGAATCATGCCGCTTTCACCCGAACAGCAAGCCGAGATCGACCGCCAGCGGGCGGAGACCGCCCCGACGCGCCGTCCGGTGGCGCCGGCCCTGGAGGAGGTGCTCTACCGGGCGATCCCGGTGCTGGACCATGGGTTCGTCCGGGTCATCGACTACATGGGCGAGGATTCCGCGGTGGTGCAGGCGGCGCGGGTCTCCTATGGCCGGGGCACCAAGAAGGTCAGCGAGGATAAGGGCCTCATCCACTACCTGATGCGGCATCGCCATTCGACGCCCTTCGAGATGTGCGAAATCAAGTTCCATGTGAAGCTGCCGATCTTCGTGGCGCGGCAGTGGATCCGCCACCGCACCGCCAATGTGAACGAGTATTCGGCGCGCTACTCGATCCTGGACCGCGAGTTCTATATCCCGGCGCCGGAGCAATTGGCGGCGCAGTCGATCGCCAACCGCCAGGGCCGCGGCGACGTGCTGACCGGGCCGGAGGCGGCGCGCGTGCTGGAGATCCTGAAGCAGGATTCGAGCACTGCCTACGATCACTATGCCGAGATGTTGAACGAGACCGAGACCGGCGAGCAGGTCGATGCCGGGAAGCAAGGCCTGGCGCGCGAGCTCGCGCGCATGAACCTCAGCCTCAACTTCTATACCCAGTGGTATTGGAAGATCGACCTCTACAACTTCATGCACTTCCTTAGCCTGCGCGCCGACCCGCACGCGCAGTACGAGATCCGGGTCTATGCCGAGGCGATGCTGGACGTGCTCAGGAAATGGGTGCCGCTGACCGCCGAGGCCTTCGAGCAGCACCGCCTCCATGCGGTGACCCTCTCGAAGAACGCGCTCGACGCCGTGAAGCGCATGCTGCAGGGCGAAACTGTGACGCTGGAGACCAGCGGCCTCGGCAAGCGCGAATGGTCCGAGCTGCAGGCCGTGCTGAAGGGCGAGGGCTGAACGCTCCGACCTAGCTGCGGTGGATCGGGTCGATCCACTTCACATCTTCGGGCTTCTCCACCGGCTCGATGTCGAGATTGACGACGACGGATTCGCCGTCGCTCCGGACCAGCACGCATTCCAGGACCTCGTTGCGGGAGGCGTTGATCTCCTGGTGCGGCACGTAGGGCGGCACATAGATGAAGTCGCCGGGCCCCGCTTCGGCGGTGAACTCCAGGTGCTCGCCCCAGCGCATCCGCGCCTTGCCGCGGACCACGTAGATCACGCTCTCCAGGGCGCCGTGGTGGTGCGCGCCGGTCTTGGCGTTGGGATGGATCGCGACCGTGCCGGCCCAGATCTTCTGCGCGCCGGTGCGGGCGTAGTTGATCGCCGCCTTGCGGTCCATGCCCGGCGTCTGCGCGGTGTTGGCGTCGAGCGCATTGCCGGGAATGACCCTGACCCCATCATGCTTCCATTTGGGATCGTGGTCGTGCGTATGGTCGGCGGGCATGGCGCTCTCCCTACAGCGGCGGATTGGGAGGATAGACTGGGGCGGCGGCGGATTCCAACGCTGCATCGCGCCGAAGACTGGGCTAGAGTCGGGCCATGTTGAAGCCATTGCTCGCACGAAATCGTGATTATCATCCAAGCTACCGCGGTGGCCTCTGCAACCATCTCTCGATGGCCCTGATCGCGCTGGAACGAATGGGTGCCACGCCGGTGCGGCTGGAGCGGTACGCGCGAGACTACCTCACGGCGATGGAGCCGGCGCCTGAACCGGGCACCGCGATCGACGAGGTCAACTGGCGCGAACGCTTCGGCGATGAGGCCTCCTATGCAGATTATCTCGGATTCTTTCAGCGTGCGGTCGCCCGACGCGGCGCCCGCGCCACATTGCGCGCCTATCTGCCGGTCCTGGGCCCCGGTGTCGGTGCCGCCGCCTTCCATCCGCTGATCCGCACCGCCTTCGGCATCATCGCCGAGGACCGCGAGGAGATTGCGGTCGGCCTCGCTTACTGGGCATCGCGCTATCTGCCGCTGCCGGATCATCAACCCGACGGCGGAGAGGTCAACGCCACCATTACGCCGACTGCCGATCCCGCAGCACTGCTGCGCCAGGCGCGCGAACAAGCCGCGCTCGCCTTCACGCCCGATCCCGACGCCTTGATCGACCGTCAGATGGCGGCCGCCGCCGCCAATCCGGCATTCCCGTCGCTCGCAGCGGCGCTCATGGTCGACGATCTCACCCTCGACCGCCTGCGCCAGGCGGCGGCGCATCTGTTCCTGGCGACGGACGACTTCAGCATCCTGCACGCGGTGACCGGCCTGCATGCCGCGCGCGTCCTCGGCGATTTCGCTGTCGACCGTCGCGCGTTTGCGACGGCGGTCTGGCGCGCCTTTCTGGCGCTCTATCTCTCGCTCGACCGTCCCCCGCTGCCGACCGTCGAGGCGATCGCGGCGGCCGCGAATGGCAGCGCACCGGACTGGAACGCGATCCTGCCGGCGGCCGTCGGCGCCGAGGATGAGCATGTGATCAAGCTGGTCTATGCCGCCTTCGCCGAGACGCGGGCCGGCGGCGGCCGGCTCTATCGTCATCTCGCCGCGCGCAAGGCCGGCCTGTTGCAGGCCGACCTGTTGCAGAGTGGGACGCCCGCTACTGAATCACGATCCGAGGCGCCGGTCGCAGCGGCTGGTCGTTGAGCGTGCGCCAGACCTGCTCGGCGACGATGCGGTAGGCCGCCGTATGCGGCGAGTCCGGCCGTGCGGCGACGATCGGCGTGCCGGCATCCGAGGTCTCGCGGATCTCGATGTCGAGCGGGATCTCGCCGAGGAACGGCGTGTCCAGCTTCTCCGCCTCGATCTTGGCGCCGCCATGGGCGAAGATGTCGGTGCGGCCGCCGCAATGCGGGCAGGTGAAGTAGCTCATGTTCTCGACGATGCCGAGGACCGGCACGTCCACCTTGCGGAACATGTTGAGGCCCTTGCGCGCGTCGATGAGGGCGATGTCCTGCGGCGTCGAGACGATGACCGCGCCGGAGAGCGGCACCGATTGCGCCATGGTGAGCTGCGCGTCGCCGGTGCCGGGCGGAAGATCGCAAACGAGGACGTCGAGCTGGCCCCAATCGACTTCCCGCAGGAGCTGGGTGATGGCGCTCATCACCATCGGCCCGCGCCAGATCATCGGTGTCTCCTCGGCAACCAGGAAGCCCATGGACATGATTTTCAGGCCGAATTTCTGCATCGGCGCCAGCTTTTTCTCCGGCGTCGCCTCAGGCTTGCCGGAGATGCCGAGCAGGCGTGGGATCGACGGCCCGTAGATGTCGGCGTCGAGCAGTCCGACCTTCAAGCCCTGGCCGGAAAGGGCAAGGGCGAGGTTGACCGCCGTCGTCGACTTGCCGACGCCGCCCTTGCCGCTGGCCACCGCGATGATGTGCTTGATCCCGGCAACCGGCGTGCGGCCGGGCGCGGTGCGCGGCTGCTGGCCCGGTGCCCCTTGGGTATGACCGTGGGCATGACCGTGGCTGTGCCCGTGGTCGTGATCCTGTCCGCTCGGCGCTCCGGCTTGGGCGCCGCGGTGGGCGGTAAGGACGGCCGTGACCGACAGCACGCCGGGCAACGCCTCCACCGCCTTTTCCGCCGCCTTCCGCAGGGGCTCCAGCTTCGGACCCTCGCGCGGGTCGACCTCGATCGAGAAGCCCACATTGCCGTTCTTCACCACGAGGCCGGTCACCAGGCCGCGCGCGACGATGTCGCCGCTCCGGTCCGGTGCGGCGATCTTCCGCAGTGCATCGAGGATCTCGGTTTCGGTGACGGAAGCCATGCTGAACGTCCCATGCTTGATCTGGCCCGGCTTGATCTTAGCGGGCGGGATTCCCATGTTTTGCGCTGGGTTTAGCGCGATCGGGGGCGGTGGCCGCGCGTTGCGGCGGCCAGCGCCGTGTCATATAAGGCCTTGGCCCGCCCTTGCCTACAAGCTATCGGGGCGACAAGGATTGGAACCCCGGCGCGGTCGGGGCGAGCAGATAAAGAGCCGAGACGGGACTGGGGTAATTCATGGCTTGGAACAATCAAGGCGGCCCATGGGGCGGCGGCAAGAGCCCCTGGGGACGCGGTCCCGGCGGTTCCGGAGGCGGTGGCAATCGCCCGCCCGACTTCGAGGAGATGCTGCGCCGCGGCCAGGACCGGATGAAATCCGTCCTGCCGGGCGGGCTCGGGTCCGGCCGCGGCGTCCTGCTGATCGCGGTCGCCCTAGTCCTAATCTGGGGCGCAACCGGCTTCTATAAGGTCAACCCCGGCGAGATCGGCGTCAACACGGTGTTTGGCGAGATCAAGGGCCAGACCGATCCCGGCTTGCACTGGAATCCGCCCGCGCCGATCGGCCGCGTCTACACGCCCGCCGTCGCGGAGCAGAACAGCACCGAGATCGGCTATCGCGGCACCCAGGACGACAGGACTCCGGTGCCGGACGAGAGCCTGATGCTAACCAAGGATGAGAACATCATCGACATCCAATCCACGGTGCAATGGCGCATTCGCCCCGACCAAGTCACCGACTACCTGTTCCAGATCGAAGATCCGGAAGGCACGGTGAAGAACGCCGTCGAATCCGCGATACGTGAGATCATCGGCCAGTCGGAGTTCCAGGCCGCTCTCACCAGCCAGAAGGCCGAGATCGCGAACAAGGCGCAGGTGCTGGCTCAGAAGATGCTGGACAGCTACCGCGCAGGCATCGACATCGACACCATCAATCTGGAAGTCAATGCGCCACAGGAAGTTGTTGATGCCTTCCTCGACGTACAGCGCGCCAGCAACGACGCGCAGAGTTCGGTCAACGACGCCCAGGCCTATAGCAACAAGGTAGTGCAGACCGCCCAGGGACAGGCCGTGCAGATCGTGAAAGAGGCGGAAGCCTACAAGGCGCAGAAGGTCGCCACCGCGCAGGGCGACGCCCAGCGCTTCCTCTCGGTCTATGAGCAGTACAAGCTCAGTCCCGCGATCACCGAGCGGCGGCTCTACCTCGAATCCATGCAGAGCATACTCGGCAGCATGAACAAGGTGCTGATCGATCCCTCGGCCAAGGGCATGGGCGCCGTGCCGTACCTTCCGCTGGATCAATTGATGAAGAAGGGTGGCGCGATGGCGCCACTTCCTTCGTCGCCTCCACCGCCACCCTCGTCCGACAACACGACGACGGTGCAGCCCTCCGGTCAGCAGGGAGCCTCGCAATGAGCCGTCGCACAGGCATGGCGGTGCTGGCCGGGGCTGCGATTACCGCGGTCCTTGTGTATTTCTCGCTGTTCATCATCGACCCGATGCAGTCGGCGCTGGTGCTGCAATTCGGCCAGCCGAGACGAGTGCTGACCAATCCCGGCCCCTATCTCCGCTGGCCGCTGATCGAAAGTGTCGTCTATCTCGACAACCGCGTACTGAATCTGGAATCGCCGGCGACCGTGTTCGTGATGGGGGATCAGAAGCGCATTAAGCTCTCTGCGTTCGTGCGCTACCAGATCGTCGATCCTTTGACCTTCTACCGTGTCGTCAACAACCGAATCAACGCCGAGAGCCGCATCCAGTCGGTACTGCAATCGACCCTGCAGCAGAAGCTGGGCGATACGTCGATGACGAAGATCCTCTCGCCGGAACGCGCCCGGCTGATGGCCGACATCACCCAGGAGCTGACCGCGCGGGCCGCAGCGCCCTATGGCATCCGCATCGTGGATGTGCGATTCAAGGCCGTCGACTTGCCGCCGCAGAACAGCGAGGCGGTCTTCAACCAGATGCGTACTCAGCGCGCCCAGGAAGCCGCCGGCATCCGCGCCGACGGCGCCCGCCGAGCGCTGGCGGTGAAGGCCGAGGCCGACAAGGAGCGCGTTGTGACGCTTGCTGAAGCCAACAAGCAGTCGGTGATCCGTCGCGGCGAGGGCGATGCCGAGGCGACCCGGATCTACAACGAGGCGTTCGGCAAGGATCCTGCCTTCTTCGACTTCTTCCGATCGATGCAGGCGATGCGCGACAGCCTTGGCGGCGACAACACCACCTTCGTCGGTGCGCCGAGCGGCGACTTCTTCCGCTACTTCGATCGGGATCCGGGAACCACCAAGCTCGACATGCCCCTGGCCGGCGCTCCTGCCCCGGCACCCGCGCCGAGCGTCGAATCTCCGAGTCAATAAGGGGGACAAGCGCGCGGCCGGTGCAATGCGCTGGAAACTCGCGGTTTCCCGCCGATCGCGACAATCCCGCCGCAATTCTCACCGGCACGTGAGCGGGGAAAATTCCCGCTCGCGCCGGCCGGTTGCTATTATATTCTTCAGCATCCCGGTCCGCACCGGCACGCTTGGCCGGACCGCAGATTTCTCACCGCGAGGAGCGCCACGTTGACTGCTTTCAAATTCGCTCGATCCTCTGGCCGTCCCCTGGGCCTTTGGACCGGCGCCACCCGGGTCCTGGCCGCCGTCGTGCTGACGGCCGGCCTCGCGGGCGGCCTCGCCCGGGCCGCCGAGGCCCGCGGCGCTCCGGACAGCTTCGCCGATCTTGCCGAGAAGTCGTTGCCGGCGGTCGTGAACATCTCCACGACCCAGACGCTGAACGCCGACAACCAGGGCCAGGAGCAGCTCGACGAGCTGTTCAAGCAGTTCCTGGACCGGCAGCAAGGCGGCAACGACCAGCCCAAGCCCAGGAAGGCGACCTCGCTCGGCTCCGGCTTCATCATCGATGCCAGCGGCTTCATCGTCACCAACAACCATGTGATCGAGAACGCCGACGAGATCACGGTCATTACCCACGACAACGAGGAGTTCAAGGCGAAGCTGATCGGCGCCGACGAGAAGACCGACCTGGCGCTCTTGAAGGTGGAAGCCGGGAAGTCGCTGCCCTTCGTCAGCTGGGGCAATTCCGACGCAATGCGGATCGGCGACTGGGTGCTGGCGATCGGCAATCCCTTCGGCCTCGGCGGCTCGGTGACGGCCGGCATCGTCTCGGCGCGCCAGCGCGACATCAACGCCGGCCCCTATGACGACTTCCTGCAGACCGACGCCTCCATCAACCGCGGCAATTCGGGCGGGCCGATGTTCAACATGGACGGCGAGGTGGTCGGCATCAACTCGGCGATCTACTCGCCCTCCGGCGGCTCGGTCGGCATCGGCTTCGCGATCCCGTCCAATCTCGCCAAGCCGATCATCGATCAGCTCCGCCAGTTCGGCCATCCGCGCCGCGGCTGGATCGGCGTGCGCATCCAGTCGGTCAGCCCGGAGCTCGCCGAGGGGCTGCATCTGCAATCCTCGAAGGGCGCGCTCATCGCCAGCGTCACCGCCGGCGGTCCGGCGGAGGAGGCCGGCATCAAGCAGGGCGACGTAGTGCTGAAGTTCGACGGCAAGGACGTGACCGAGATGCGCGGCCTGCCGCGCATGGTCGCCGAGACGCCGGTCGCGAAGACCGTGGACGTCATCGTCTGGCGCAAGGGCAAGGAAGTCTCGATCACCACCAAGGTCGGCGAGTATCCGGAGAACGAGGCCGAGGCGAGCGCCACGCCGCCGCCCGACGACACGGCAAACCCGCCTGCTGATCAGGGCAACAAGATCGACAGCCTCGGCGTTGCGCTGGCAACCCTCGACGACAGCAGCCGACAGAAGTTCGGGCTGCCCAGCGACGCCGAGGGCGTGCTGGTCACCGACGTCGATCAGTCCGGCCCGGCGGCCGAGAAGGATCTCCGTCCCGGTGACGTGATCGTCGAGGTGGACCAGAAGGCCGTGAAGTCGCCCGGCGACGTCCGCGACCGCGTGAAGTCCGCCCAGGACAACGGCTACCGCGTCGTCACCCTGCTGGTGAACCGCAAAGGCGACTTCCAGTGGGTCGCCGTCAAGATCGGGAAGAGCTGAGTTCGATTTTTCGCGAGTCGGTCCGGGCGCGATCGTGCGAAGCGGTCCGATCGCTCTCGCCTAAGAACGAAAGATGAACTATACTCTTCCTTGCCTCGACCAGCATCGACCCCGACCGGACCCCGACAGAATCGCAGAATCGCTTTCGACCCGCCGATGCGATAAAGTCGTTCTTCGTCAGCGATTTAACGCACCCTGACGCGCCCTCCGAAGGGCCGGTGTCGGTAAATGCGGAGCGGCTAGGCCGGCGCGCGCTCGTCCGCCGCGACGAACTCTTCGTGCAGATAGCCCTGGAAGTAGAGCAGGGCGGTCAGATCGGTGTGGTTGACCTGGCAGCGCACGGCCTCACGCAGCAGCGGCTTGCCGCGATAGGCGACGCCGAGCCCGGCTTCCAGCAGCATCGGCAGGTCGTTGGCGCCGTCGCCGACGGCGACCGCGTCGGCGACGGTCAGGCCGCGCTCGGCGCTCAGGGTTTGGAGGGCATTGACCTTGCCGTCCTTGTCGAGGATCGGGCCTTGAAGCTCGCCGGTGAGGCGGCCGTCGGCGACCTCGAGGTCATTGGCGAGGTCGAGGTCGAAGTCGGCGCGACGGGCGATCCGGCTCGTGAAATACTTGAAGCCCCCGGAGACGAGGGCCGTGAAGGCGCCGTTCGCCTTCATGGTGTGCACCAGGGTCGCGGCGCCGGGCGATAGGGTCAGCTTCGCCGCGGTCTTCGCCAGAGCCGCTTCCGGCAGATCGGCCAGCATGGCGACGCGCTCCACCAGCGCCTGGGCGAAATCGAGCTCGCCCCGCATGGTGCGGCGGGTGATCTCCGCGATGGTGTGCTTCAATCCGGCTTCGTCCGCCAATTCGTCGAGGGTCTCCGAGGTGACGATGGTGGAATCCATGTCGGCGATCAGCAGCTTCTTGCGCCGCCCTTCGACCGGCTGCGCGTGGAAATCGACGGCGAGATCGGCTAGCGTCGCCGCCGCCACGGCATGGGCCGTTTCGGCCGCGACGTCTTCGAACGGCAGGTCGCAGGCGCGGTCGTCCGGCGCCAGCCAATAGGCCTCGCCGGTGCGAGCCCCCCTTTCGCGCAGGCGCGTGGCGAGGGTTTCCAGCAGGTTCGGCCGGAGACCATGGGGTTCGGCCGCGATCAGCGTCAGGATATGCGTCATGGTGGGCGGGACTATGGGAGAGGCCGCGGCAATCGACAAGATTGAAGAAACACCCGTCGTCGTCGTCGCCGGCCCGACCGCCAGCGGCAAGTCCGCGCTCGCCGTCGAACTCGCCGCGGACTTCGGCGGCACGATCATCAACGCGGATTCGATGCAGATCTATCGCGATCTGCCGATTCTGACCGCGCAGCCCGATACGGCGGCGCAGCGTGCGGTCCCGCATCGACTCTACGGCATCCTCGCACTGGATGACCCGGCGACAGCGGCACGCTGGGCGGATCTCGCGCTGTCGGAGATCAAGGCGGCCTGGGACGAGAAGCATGTGCCGGTCCTGGTCGGCGGCACCGGCCTCTATCTGCGCGCGCTGCTCGAAGGCTTCGCACCGATCCCGGACATCGATGCCCGGTTCCGCGACGAAGCGCAGGCGCTCTTGAAGGAGCTTGGTGCCGCCGGCCTCCACGCCCGTCTGGCCGCCCGCGATCCGGAGACGGCGGCGAAGCTGCGGCCGAGCGACAGCCAGCGGATCATGCGAGCCTGGGAGGTGCTGACCGCCACCGGCAAGCCGCTCGCCTGGTGGCAGGCGCAGCCGAGCACCCGGCCGGGACCGGTCGCGGCGATCGCCTTCGTGACCAGTCCGGCCCGGGACGATCTTTATGCCGCCTGCGACGCCCGGTTCGCGGCGATGCTGGAGGCGGGCGCGCTCGACGAAGTGGCTGCCGCGCGACGTGCCTATGCCGGCGCCGACCAGAGCCGGGCCGGTTTCAAGGCTTTGGGCTTCCGGGAGCTGGCGCAGCAGTTGGATGGGGAGATCACCCTGGAACAGGCCGCCGCGGCCGCCCGGCAGGCGACCCGAAACTACGCCAAGCGACAGAGCACGTGGTTCCGTCACCAGCTTCCTGGAGCAACTTTCTTAGCTCCAGACCGGGAAGCTATGAAATTTTCGCAAAGTTCCGTTGCGGCAACGCGTCATAAAATTCGCGATTTCCTGTTGACCCACCAAAAGTGAGCCACTACGGTGCCGCGCCTTGGCCCGCTCCGGCAGGCCACGGCGCCGTTGCGCGCTCGCGCGGGACGTGCACTATTCGCAAGCGATATCAAGAGTTTAAGGCCGAGGAGCCGATCATGGCGGTGGAACCGATCACCGGAGCGGAGATCATTGTCAAAGCGCTGATCGATCAGGGCGTTGACGTCATTTTCGGCTATCCCGGCGGCGCCGTCCTTCCGCTCTATGACGCGCTGTTCAAACAGAACCGCATCCGCCACATCCTGGTCCGCCATGAGCAGGCCGCGGTCCACGCGGCCGAGGGCTATGCGCGCTCGACCGGGAAGATCGGCGTCGTGCTGGTGACCTCGGGTCCCGGCGCTACCAATGCCGTCACCGGCTTAACCGACGCGCTGATGGATTCGATTCCGATCGTCTGCCTCACTGGCCAGGTGCCGACGCACCTGATCGGCAACGACGCTTTCCAGGAAGCGGACACGACCGGCATCACCCGGCCCTGCACCAAACACAATTACCTGGTGAAATCGGTCGAAGAGCTGTCGCGCAAGGTCCACGAGGCCTTCCACGTGGCGAAGAGCGGCCGGCCCGGCCCGGTGGTGATCGACCTGCCGAAGGACGTGCAGCAGGCGAAATACGAATACGTCAATCACGCCGGCCAGAAGCACCGCAGCTAC
>DATKNM010000089.1:0-17192 GCA_035541335.1 Binatia bacterium | reverse complement strand
GGCTGCCTCGGCGGCTGGACGCTGATCAACGCGGAGACCGCCCTCGCGACCGCGAAGGACGGGCTCTTCCCCGCCTTCTTCGCCAAGACCGATGCCCGCGGCGTTCCGGTGCGCGGCCAGATCATCGTCGCCGTCATCATGTCCGTCATCGTGTTCCTGACGCTCTCGCCCTCGGCGGAGGACGCGTTCATGGTGCTGGCCGACATTTCCGTCCTGCTGGTGCTGACGCCCTACATCTTCGCGGCGGTCTCGGTCTCCTATTACGTGCAGCACAAGATGATCGAACGGTCGCTGGTCTGGGTCGGCCTCGTCACCATCGCCTATTGCCTCACCGTCATCGTCGCCTCGGCCGGGACCGCGGTCGCCATCAGCATGGCGCTCGGCCTCGCGACCGCGCCGCTGTTTCGCGCCTTCCTGGCCTTCACAAACAACCGGGAGAAGCCGGCCGTCGAAGGTGCGGCCCAAGACAAGTAAGGCGGGCCCCGGCGCGTCGTCGTCTCGATCGTTGATTTGCATCAAGGTACCGGCGGCTGCAGGCAGCAACATCGCGGGGGGAGGAGGCCGAGGTGGCGCAACGCATCATCAGCAAGGTCGCAGAGACCGTCCGGCGCCGCGTCATCCCGGCGGCGGTGGCGGCCGTGCTCGGAATCATGCTCGCCGGCCTGCCGGTCGCGGCACAGGACAAGGCGCCGACTCCGGACCGGGTCAACGAGCTCCTGAAGCTGCTGGCCGATCCCGGCGTGCAGAGCTGGCTGAAGGAGCATGGCGGGCAGCCCGGCCAGCCGGCATCCGCGCCGGCGCCCGCGCCCGCGCCGTCGGCCGAAGGATCGGAGCCGTCGCGCTTCGCGGCGGAGCGCCTTGCCTTCCTCCACCGGCACCTGCGCGACCTGGTGATGGCGGTGCCGACCCTGCCGCAGCAGCTTGCGGATGCCGCCGCGGCGCTGGCCGGGGCGTTCGCCGAGGCCGGATGGGGCCAGGCGCTGCTGCTGGTCCTGCTGCTGGCGGCCGGCTTCGCCCTCGACGCCCTGTTCCGCCGCATGACCGCGCCATGGTGGCGTGGAGCGGCACCTCAGGCCGCCGCCACGCCGGCGGCGCGGCTCCGCCGGATTGGATTGAACCTCGGCTACGGGCTCGGCGCTGTGCTGGCCTTCGTCATCGGCAACGCCGTCTTCTTCCTGGCGGGCGACTGGCCGCCGGCGCTGCGCGAGACCATCCTCGCCTTCCTGCTCGCCTACATCGTCTTCCGGGTCGTCCGCGTGCTCTGCCACACCCTGCTCGTGCCGGAGGATACCGGCCTGGCGATGCTGCCGGTCGGCCCCGAGGTGGCGACGTACTGGCTGCGGCGCGTCAGCCTGATGGTCGGCTGGTTCCTGTTCGGCTGGGCGATCGCCGCGACGCTCAGCCGGCTGGGCCTCTCGCTTCCGGCCCGGCAGCTCGTCGCCTATGCGCTCGGCTCCGGCCTGCTGGTGATGGCCTGGGGTGCGGCTTGGCGCCGGCCGCGCCCAGGCGCAAGCGGCGCCGGCGGCGCCGATGCGGTCGCCGCGCCGCGGCGGCGCGTCGCCGATGCCGCCTTCTCGCTCTATGCGGCGCTGCTCTGGCTGACCTGGGTCAGCGGCATGTATAACATCTTCTGGCTCGTCGCCTTCTGCTTCCTGCTGCCGGCCGCGATCATCCTCTCGCAGCGCGCCATCCGCCACGTCATGCGCCCGGCGGAGGGCGCCGCCGGCGACGCGACCGGCGGCATGCCGGCCACGATCTCGATGGTGCTGGTGGAGCGTGGAACCCGGGCCCTGCTGATCGTCGCGACGGTGTTCCTGCTGGCGATCGCCTGGCACATCGACATGACCGGCATGATGGGAACGGACACGGTCGGCGCGCGCCTGGTGCGCGGCGTCCTGACCGGCGTCGTCCTGCTGCTCGTCGGCGACGTGGTCTGGCGCCTCATCCGCACCATGATCGACAGCAAGATCGCCGCCTCCTCCACCACCACCCTGCCCGACACCGAGGAGAGCCGCCGCCGCGCCCGCATCCGCACCTTGCTGCCGATCCTGAAGAACTTCCTGTTCGTCGTGCTGATCGTCGTCGTCGGGCTGATGGTGTTGTCGTCGATGGGCGTGCAGATCGCCCCGCTGATCGCCGGCGCCGGCGTGGTCGGCGTCGCCGTCGGCTTCGGCGCGCAGACCCTGGTGAAGGACGTCATCAGCGGCGTCTTCTACCTGCTGGACGACGCCTTCCGGGTCGGCGAGTACATCCAGAGCGGCAACTACAAGGGCACGGTCGAGTCCTTCAGCCTGCGCTCGGTGAAGCTGCGGCATCACCGCGGTCCGGTCTACACGGTGCCCTTCGGCTCGCTGGGCGCGGTCGAGAACATGAGCCGCGACTGGGTGATCGACAAGCTGACGGTCGGCGTCACCTACGATTCCGACCTCGACAAGGCGCGGAAGCTGATCAAGCAGATCGGCAAGGACCTCGCCGAGAATCCCGACTACAAGACCAACATCATCTCGCCGTTGAAGATGCAAGGCGTCGACCAGTTCGGCGACTTCGCAATCCAGCTCCGCATGAAGATGACCTGCCGCCCCGGCGAGCAGTTCGTCATCCGGCGCAAGGCCCTCGCCATGATCAAGCAGGCGTTCGACGCCAACGGCATCAAGTTCGCCTCGCCGACCGTGCGGGTCTCCGGCGGCGAGGAAGCCGAGGCCGCCGCCGCCGCGGCGGCACAACAGACCCTCGCCACATCGAAGGCCGCGGAAGGCGCCTAGACCGCGACGGTCTCCTTTACATCCGCGGCCGATTCAAGAGCTGGTAAAGGTCACTTAAGTCTCTGACAATGAACGACGAAATGCCGCCGGCAGGGGTCAAACCGATTCTGCAATCTGTAAAGGTCTGGTCGGGGTTGGCGCGGAATCGGCGAGGGAGATTATAGCGCACTTCAGATCCCGCAACAACCTTTGCGAGAGAATTCGCAGTGACCAAGCAATCTCGCTAAGGCGGAGCCAGATGCCCGGGCCGAGCCCGGGCATGACGATGCAAACCGGAGCTCAGTACTTCGCCGGCACGTTCTTGTAGTCGTAGGCGGGCTCGCGGTAGTCGCCGCGCTTCTGCCGCTTCGGCAGCTCGATCTTCTCGCGCTTCACTTCCTTGTAGGGAATGAGGCCCAGGAGGTGGCTGATGATGTTCAGCCTGGCGCGCTTCTTGTCGTCGGAATGCGCGACGTACCACGGCGCCCAGGAGGTGTCGCTGGCGCGGAACATGTCGTCGCGGGCGCGGGAATAGTCGTACCAGCGGCTGTACGACTTCAGGTCCATCGGCGAGAGCTTCCAGATCTTGCGCCCGTCGGTGATGCGGGCCTTCAGGCGCCGGGTCTGCTCCTCCTCGCTCACCTCCAGCCAGTACTTGATCAGGGTCACGCCGGAATCGATGATCGCCCGCTCGACCGCCGGGACCATGGTCAGGAACCGGCGCGCCTGATCCTCGCTGCAGAAGCCCATGACGCGCTCGACCCCGGCCCGGTTGTACCAGGAGCGGTCGAAGATCACGATCTCGCCGGCGGCCGGCAGGTGCGGCAGATAGCGCTGGATGTACATCTGCGACTTCTCGCGCTCGGTCGGCGCCGGCAGCGCGATGACGCGGAAGACCCGCGGGCTGACCCGCTCGGTCAGCGCCTTGATCGTGCCGCCCTTGCCCGCCCCGTCGCGGCCCTCGAACAGGATGCACACCTTGGCGCCGGTCGCCTTCACCCATTCCTGGAGCTTCACGGTCTCGACATGGAGCTTGGCCAGCCGGGCCTCGTACTCCTTCCCCTTCAGCTTGGCCTTCGGGCCGTCACCGCCGGGGACCGCCGTCGGCTTTCCGCCGTTGCTGTCGGAGCCCTTCCTGTCGGAGCCCTTGCCGCGGTGCTTCTGGGCGCGTTTGCTCGGCTTGCTCATTCGGATCCCCTGCTCTCGACCGGCCTGCCATACAGGCAATTCCGGATTCTCCCCTGCGCGCGCGGAAAATGGAGAACGTTACAGTAATCCACTCCTCTGCCCGCGGCCCATGGCCGACAGTTTCCCATGCCTGCCGCTCCCATGCCCGTCGCTCGCAAGCCAGCTACCACCCTGCTCCGACATTGGCCGCTGGCGCGGCAGCTCGGCGAATACCGGGTCGCCTGGCTGAAACCCGACCTGGCCGCCGGCATCTCCGTGGCGGCGGTCTCGCTGCCTTCGGCCGTCGCCTATCCGGCCATCGCCGGCCTGCCGATCGAGGTCGGCCTCTACGCCACGATCTTCGCCATGATCGGCTATGCCCTGGTGGGGCCGTCGCGCCGGCTGATGGTCGGGCCGGACACCGCCACCTGCATCATCCTGGCGAGCGCATTGGCGGCCGTCGGCGTTGCCGACCAGGCGGACCGGGTCAGCCTGACCCTGCTGTTCAGCTTCCTGGTCGGGGTCCTCTGCCTGCTGGCCGGCGCGCTGCGCCTGGGTTTCATCGCCAACTTCCTGTCGCGGCCGATGCTGACCGGCTTCCTGGCCGGCATCGCGCTCAGCCTGATCGTCGGCCAGATCAAGCGCATGACCGGGGTCGAGATCGCATCCCACGGCCTGCTGCGGCCGGTCATCGAGCTCGGCGCCCGCCTCGGGGAGGTGCATCTGCCGACCCTGGCGGTCGGCCTCGTCAGCTTCGTCTTCCTGCGGGTGATGCGCGTTGCCCTGCCCTCGGTGCCGGCCGCGCCGGTCGCGATCGTGGTCGCCATCCTCACCTCCTTCGCCCTCGATTTGCCGGCCCGGGGCGTGGCGGTGATCGGCGAGATCCCGCCGGTCGCCTTCACCCTGTCGCTGCCGCACCTGGAGAACGCCGCCAATGTCGACCTCTGGAGCGGGGCCATCGGCATCATGATCGTCGGCTTCGGCTCCGGGATCGTGACCGCGCGGAGCTTCGCCATGAAGGACGGCCAGGGCGTCGATGCCGACAAGGAGCTGTTCGGCTTCGGCGCCGCCAATATCCTCAGCGGCCTCTTCGGCGGCTTCCCGGTCTCGGCCTCGGATTCCCGCACCGCGGTCAATTACGGGATCGGCGGCAAGACCCAGCTCACCGCCCTGGTCGCCGCCGGCATCCTGGCCGCCGCCCTGCTGCTGATGGCGCATGCGCTGAGCGCCGTGCCGCAGGCGACGCTCGGCGCCATCCTGATCTCGGCCGCGATCGACCTCATCGACATCCCGGAGTTCCGCACCATCCGGAAGCTCTCCAAGTCCGAGTTCCGCTTCGCGCTGCTGACCATGCTGCTGGTCGCGGTGGTCGGCGTCTTGAAGGGCATCCTGATAGCCGTCGCCGCGACGCTCATTCACCTGCTCTGGGGCGCGAGCAACCCGCGGCTCGCCATGCTGGGCCGCGTTCCCGGTTCCCCGGGTCTCTTCAAGCTGCACCGCTATCCCGAGGCCGACGCGATCCCCGGCCTCACCATCGTCGTGCTGCAATCGGCGCTGATCTTCTTCAACGCCGAAGCCATCCAGCGGAAGCTGCTGCGGATCGCGGACGCGGCACCCGCGGGCAGCCGCTGGTTCGTGCTGGACGCGGCGGCGGTCAACACGCTGGACAGCACGGGACTGAAAGTACTGGAGGAGATCCGCGCCCATCTCGCCCGGCGCAATGTCGCCTTCGGGATCGCCGATCTCAACAGCCGGTCGCGACGCATCGTGGAGCGGTCCGGGCTCGCCGACCAGATCGGCAAGGAGATGCTGTTCCCGAGCGCGGAAGCAGCCGTCGCGGCGTATGAAGCACGGGCGAGATCTCACCTCCCGCCCTTGAACGCGCCAGCGGAGACCGCACGCTGACGACCGGTCGTCAGCCGATTGTCCCGATCTGCCGGTCCTGCTCCTCGTGCTTCACCACCGCCTTGCTGTGGTCGGAGGCGAGGAAGGTGTAGATCGCCGGCAGCACGAAGAGGGTGAAGAGCGTGCCGACGGTGAGGCCGAAGACGATCACGGTGCCGATCGAGTTGCGGCTGGCGGCGCCGGCGCCGGTGGCGATCAGCAGCGGCACCAGGCCCGCGACCATGGCGCCGGTGGTCATCAGGATCGGGCGCAGCCGGAGCGCCGCCGCCTCGATCACCGCCTGCCTCTTGTCCAGCTTCTCCTTCTCCTGCTTCTCGCGCGCGACCTCGCAGATCAGGATGCCGTGCTTGGTGATCAGGCCGACCAGGGTGATCAGCCCGACCTGGCTGTAGATGTTCAACGTCATCCATCCGGCCGCCATCGGCAGCAGCGCGCCGCTGATGGCGAGCGGGACCGAGACCATGATGACCAGCGGGTCGCGCCAGCTCTCGAATTGGGCGGCCAGCACCAGGAAGATCACCACCACGGCGAGGCCGAAGGTAAGGACCAGGCTCGATCCTTCCTTCACGAACTGGCGGGATTCGCCCTTGTAGTCGATGCCGAATCCGGCCGGCATGGACGCATTCGCGGTCTTTTCCAGGAACGCGACCGCCTGGCCCATCGTGACGCCGGGAGCGAGCGCCGCACTCAAGGTGGCCGCGTTCAGCTGGTTCATCTGGGTCAGCGAGATCGGCCGGACCTCGATATGGACGTTCACCAGGTTCGAGACCGGGATCGGGAATCCATCCGCCGCCATCACGTAATAGCTCGACAGGTCGTCCGGCGTCAGGCGGTCGATGCGCGGCGCCTGCGGAATCACGCGATAGGAGCGGCCCTGGACGCTGATCCGATTGACGTAGCCGTTGGAGACCATGGTGAGCCAGGTCGCGCCAAGATCCGCCATGCTGACGCCATAGGCTCCGGCCTTGTCGCGATCGACGGTGATGACCGCCGTCGGGTTTTCGTACTTGAGATCGACGTCGGTATAGCTGAAGAGGCCGCTGGTGCGCGCCTCCCTCTCGACCCGCTCCATGACCTGGGCGAGGATCTTGTAGTCCTGGGTGGTGCTCAGCACGAACTGCATCGGCAGACCGCCGCCGGAGCCCGGCAGGGGCGGAAGCGAGAATGCCGCCGCCTTGACGCCGACCACCTTGTTCAGGCCGCGCCGCGCCGCGACGAAGGAGTCGGCGAACGACACCGTCCGCTCGTGCCACGGCTTCATCACCGCGACGCTGGTGCCCTGGCGCACGGTGGGCGTGCCGGCGAAGGTGAACCAGTTCGCCACGTCCGGCACCCTGGAGAGCGCGTCGCTCACCTTGTCATGATAGAACTCCTGGTAATCCGGATTGACGCCGGACGGCGCAATGGTCTGCACCATGATGGCGCCCTGGTCCTCCGAGGGCGCCAGTTCGCTCTTGATCATGCCGAACAGCGGGAACAGGCTGGCGAAGACCAGCGCGCCGAAGACCAGCACCAGGATGCGCGCCTTCAGCACCGTGCCGAGCAGGCGATGATAGCCGCGATCGAGCTTCTCCAGCGCGTTCTCGATGAAGCGCTGGATCATGCCCGGCTTGCCCGCCGACTTCAGGATCATCGCGCACATGACCGGCGACAGGGTGAGCGCGACGAAGCCCGAAATGAACACCGCTCCCGCGAGGGTCAGGGCAAATTCGCTGAACAGGGCGCCGGAGATGCCCGGCGTGAAGGCGATCGGCGCGTAAACGGCCCCGAGGGTGATGGTCATGGAGATGACCGGCAGGGCGATCTCGCGGGTGCCGGCGATGGCGGCCAGGAACGACGACTTCCCTGACTTCATGTGCCGGTCGACGTTTTCGAGCACCACGATCGCATCGTCGACCACCAGGCCGATCGCCAGCACGATCGCCAGCAGGGTCAGCAGGTTGATCGAGAAGCCGAGCGCCGCCAGGAACACGGCGACGCCGACGATGGAGAGCGGCAGGGCGATGATCGGCACGGCGATGGCCCGCAGCGAGCCGATGAACATGAAGATGACGACCGTGACGATCACCGCCGCCTCGACGATCGTATGCAGGACCTCCTTGATCGACTCCTCGATGAAGATCGTGCTGTCGTAGGCGACCTCCATCTTGAGGCCCTTGGGCAGATTGCGTTCGATCTCCGGCATCAGCGCCTTCAGGCCCTTGGCCACCTCCAGCGGGTTGGCTTCCGGCGTCGCGTCGATGCCGATCATGACCGCGGGCTTGCCGCGGACCTTCGCGACGACGTCGATGTCCTTGGCGCCGAGCGAGATCTCGGCGATGTCCCTGAAGCGCACGATTCCCTTGGGGCCGGTGGCGACGATCACGTCGCCGAAGTCCTCCGGCCGTTCCAATCCGGTCTGCGCGTCGATGTCGAAGCTGTTGTACTCGCCGCGCACCTGGCCGGCGGTGGTCTGGTAGTTGTTGTTGGAGATCGCGTTGCGGACGTCGGTCGCGGTGATCTGGTAGACCGCGAGCTTCTTCGGATCGATCCATACGCGCATCGCGAACTCGCGATCGCCGTAGTACTTGATCTTGCTGACGCCGTTCACGGTCGAGAATTTCGGCTGGACCACGCGCTTGGCGTAGTCGGTGATCTGGGCCCCGGACATCTGGTCGCTGGACAGCGTGAAGTAGATCACCTGGGTGATGTCGCCCGAGCTGATATCGAGCTTCGGGTCCTCGATCTCCTTGGGGAGATCGGCGCGCACCGCCTGGATCTTGGCCAGGATGTTGGACTGCGCGGCGGAGGAGGGATAATTGAGCCGCATGTAGACGGTGATGACCGACGTGCCGGAACGGCTCTCCGAGGTCAGGTAATCGACCCCGTCCGCCGCCGCGATCTGCTCCTGCAGGGGCTGGGTGACGAAGCCCTGCACCAGCTCGGCGGAAGCGCCGGTATAGACCGTCGTGACGGTCACCACGGTGAACTGCATCTTCGGGAACTGACGGATCTGCAACGCGGAAAACGCCGCCAGGCCGGCGATCAGCAACAGGAGGTTGATCGCGATCGCGAAAACGGGCCGCTTGATGAAGACGTCGGTGAAGCGCATTTGCGGGCCTGAGCTCTACTGCAGCGGAACTTGCGTCATTTCCGGCAACGCCTGGCCTTCGACCAGGTTGACCTTGGTGCCGTTCGAAAGCTTGAGCTGCCCCGCGACCACGACCTTCTGCCCCGCCTTCACGCCATCCTCGACGACCACGATGTTGCCGCGGCGGGCGCCGGTCTTCACGGTCGTCTGCTGGACCGTCATGCTCTGCTCGTCCACGACGTAGATGAACTCGCCGTAGAGGTTGAAAGTGACCGCGCTCTGCGGCACGACGACCTTCTTCGAATGGTCCGGCAGCAACACTTCAAGGCTGCCGTACATGCCCGGTAGCAGCTTCAGATCCGAGTTCGGAATCTCGGCCTGGATCGGGATGATGCCGCTGGTGTACTTGACCGAGGGCTCGATCGCCGTGATCTTGCCCTTGAACACGTCGGCCGGATAGGCGTCGAACCGGGCCTCGATCTCCTGGCCGAGCTTTATCTTGGCGTAGTCCTTCTGCCCGATCAGGAACCGCATCCGCATGACCGAGAGATCCTGCAGGCTGACGACCTCGTCGCCCGGCTGGAGGTACTGGCCCTTGTTGACCTTGCGGATGCCGAGCACGCCGCCGAACGGCGCCACCAGCAGCCGGCGCTCGATCGTGGCTTTCAGCGAGACCGCCTGGGCCACCAGCGAATCATACTTGGCCTGGGCCGCGTCGACATCGTACTGGCCGACCGCGCCGGTCACCACCAGCCGCTTCTTGCGGTCGAGATCGACCTTGGCGGCAGGGATCTGCGCCTGGGTCGCCTGCAGGTCGGCATTCTCCTTGCTGGTGTCGAGCTGCACCAGGGGCTGGCCCGCCTTCACCGTCTCGCCGGAATCGAACTTCACATCGGCAACGATGCCGGCTTCCGAACCACTGATGTTGACGCCCTGGAGCGCCTCGGCGATGCCGATGGAGCTGATCTTCTCCTGCCAATCCATCTCCTGCGCCGCCGCAGCGGCGACGTCGATCGCGGGCACCGCAGCTGCCGCCGGCGCTTCGTTCGATTTCGCCTCGTCGGCCATGGCAGGCGAATAGAGCAGCGCAGCGGACCACGCGGCGGACCACAGGGCCGTCGCCGCGCTCAGCAGAAAGCGTCGAACATGCGACATCATCGGTCCCAGCTCAGGAACAATCCGATATTGCCAGGCATGCCGCCCGGATAGTCGAGGACCTGGGCAGTCAGGCGATAGCCGAGCGGCTTCAGCTCGGCGATGTAGAACTCGTATGCCTTCTTGGCGAAGCCCTCGAGGGTGCCGGACCAGTCACTCTCGAGATTGTTGATCTTGCGGCCGTGGTCGTTGCAGTAGGTGGCGGGGAAGGTCAACACCTGGATCTGCCGGTTGCCCGCCTCCGCCGCGCGCCGGATTGCGTTGTTGACCCTCGTGTGCACCTCGGCGTGCAGGTCGCGGGACATGAACGCCTCGCGCAGCTTCGACTGCTCGTCCTCTTCGTCCTTCCGGTGCGCGAGAGCCTGCTTCGCCTTCTCCATCTCGATATCATCGGAGATCTTGCGAAGATCCTCGGGCTTCAACAGACCGGCCATCATCTCTCTCCCTGATACTAGCGGACCGTGTAGCCGCGGCCCTGCATGCATGCGGCGAAGGCCTGGTTGTAGCGGCCGAGATCGGCCGAATACTGGGCCTGTGCCTGGTTGTTCACCTGCGCCTGCTGGCGTCGTTGCTGGTTCTTGCGGATGAGACCCGCGGTGGCGCCGACGCCGGCGCCGATCGCCGCACCCTTCCCGGCATCGCCGCCGATGGCGCCGCCCACCGCGCCGAGTGCCGCGCCCCGTGCCGCGCCGCCGAGGATCGGCGCACCGGTCGGAGCCGCGTTGTAATAGGTCGGCGGCGCCGAACCGGGATAGACGCCGGTCTGCTGCGTCGCCCAGTTCCGGCACGTGCCCTCGTCCTGCGCCTGCTGGTCGGGCGTCTGGCCGGAAGCCGGATAGATGATCGGCGCTTGCTGAGCTTGGACCGCTGGCGCGATGAGAGCGATCAGGCACGCCCCCAGTGCGACTGTTGAACGAACCCTCGTGCTGCGCCGAGCGTTGAGCATCACCATGGCGCCTGCCTCACTGCGATGCCGGCGGATTGTCGGGCAATTTGTAGTGCAGCTTCGGCCAGACGATGATGCCGCCCGCCGTCTCCTGGATCATGTTGCCGTCGCCGAGCACCTGGTCCTGCAGGCCGCTGCGGATGGTGATCGGCCCGCCGCCCTGGATGCCGGCAAAGCGGTCGGTGCCGGCGGTGAAGGTGAAGTCGCCGTTGCACCCGAGCAGATGGACTCCCTTGCAGCTCAGATCGGCATAGATCCGTGCGCCGTCCTTGGCGGAGATGGTGCAGCGGCCTTTCCCTTCCTGGGTGCCGTCCTTCAGGTTGAGCGTCAGGATCGCCGGGCAGACCATGAATCCGGCATCGATCGGGCCCTTCTCGGTATCGACGAAGATCATGCCGGTGAAGGAGCCGACGAAGGTCGCCTGGTCCGGCCCGGTCTGGAACACCTGGCCGCGGCCCGCCCAGGAGGCGAAGGCCTTGATCGTCTCGTCGGTCCCGGCGCTCGCCGCGGCGATGGCGAGAACGAGGCCCAGCAGGAAGCCGAAACCTGCTCCGCAGGCGCGCATCCAATTCATCGCTTCATCCTCCGCACAGTCAAGTTTCCAGCCCGCGTCCGATGTCCAATCAGTCGAAGTCGATGTAGACGGCGTCGCCGCCGAGCGAGAGCGCGAGGCCGGTGCGCTTGGCATCGAGCTTCAGCACGACGCCACGGGCATTCTGCAGCCAGAGCTCGCCGGTGCTCGCCGATCCGACCACCGCGCCATAGCGCGCCTGGACATAGCCGCCGGGGAAATCGGCCAGGGTCTTCATGTTGTAGACGACGCCGTAGGCCTCGATCTTCGAGATGCCGAACCCGCCGACGCCGAGGCCGCCGATCGAGAAGCTGTAGGTCTTCCCGCCGGTGACCAATTGGCCGCCGCCCAGGTTGCCGCTGCCGATGAAGGCGATCTGCGTCTGGCTGATGGTGACGGTGCCGCTCTGCACCAGGTCCGCCTCGGCCGCCGCCGGGATCCCCGCCACGGCGAGGCAGGCGGTGCCGACCAGCCAGGTCCGCCTCGACAGGCGGAACGATGATGAGCGATCAGGAGCCTGGGACATCACTCGCGGCCATGAACTCATGCTTCAATTCCTCGGTCAGGTCGGCCACCAGCGTCCGGAACTCGCGGACCCGCTCGGCATCCTTCGGCTGGTTCAGCACCTCGAGGCGGTCGAGCGCCTCGGCGGCCAAGCCGTATTCCTCGCAGAGGGAACGAAACCTGTCGTTCCGCAACGCCAGCCGGGACACTTCCTCGCTCCGGCCCGGGAACAGCTTGTGAACCCTTGCCACATGTGTCGCCGCAGTCGACAAAGCCTTCGGTGCTCCACCCCCGATGTCTCGCCGCGCAACCGACGGCGCACCGGTCGGTCGCTCGGGCAGCGTGGGAGCAAACCGGCGCAGCATGAAGCACGTTACCGTAGCGGGCGCCTCATCCGTGATAACTGACCCCGTCGAAGCTCTTGCTGACGAGCGTGCCCTTTTCTCCGCGCACGATGCCGACGATGTCCGCCAGCGCGCCGATCGCCGCGGTCTTGCCGGTCTTCATCGCAAACTGGCAGGCGGCATCGACTTTGGGACCCATCGATCCCGCCGGGAACTTGAACTGGCCCATGGCGGCCGGGTTCGCCTTGTGGATCGCCCGCTGCTGCGGCGTGCCCCAGCCGGTGAAGACGGCATCGGCATCGGTCGCCATGATCAAGAGGTCGGCATCGAGCTCGCGCGCCAGCAGCTCGGAGCAAAGGTCCTTGTCGATCACCGCCTCGACGCCCATCAGCTTCCGGGCGGCGCCGGTTTGGTACATGGTCGGGATGCCGCCGCCGCCGGCGCAGATCACGATCGTGCCGTGGTCGAGCAGCCAGCGGATCGGACGGATCTCGAAGATGCGTTTCGGCAGGGGCGAAGGCACGACCCGACGCCACTTGTTGCCGTCCTGCTTGAACACCCAGCCCTTTTCCGCCTTGATCTTGTCGGCCTCGGCCTGCTCATAGACCGGGCCGACGAACTTGGTCGGGTTCTTGAAGCCGGGATCGTTGCCGTCGACCTCGACCATGGTCAGCAAAGTTGCGAACGGCACCTCGAAGGGCAGCAGGTTGCCGAGTTCCTGCTCGATCATGTAGCCGATCATGCCCTCGGTCTCGGCGCCGAGCACGTCCAGCGGATAGGCCTCCTCCGGCTTGTAGGCGGCGCCCTGCAACGCGAGCAGCCCGACCTGCGGCCCGTTGCCGTGACTGATCACCAGGTGATGCTCCTTGGCGACCGGCGCCATGGCTTCGGCGGCGACCCGCACGTTCCTGCGCTGCACCTCCGCCGTCATCGGCTCGCCGCGCCTCAGCAGCGCATTGCCGCCGAGGGCCACCACGACACGCATGGCCACTCTCCCTATTCGCCCAGGGTTGCGACGAGGATCGCCTTGATCGTGTGCAGGCGGTTCTCGGCCTGCTCGAAGGCGATGTTCGCCTCGGATTCGAACACCTCGTTGGTCACTTCGAGGCCGTTCGGCATGTTGTAGTCCTTGGCGATCTGCTTCCCGAGCGTCGTCTCGGAGTCATGGAACGCCGGCAGGCAGTGCATGAACTTGACCTGCGGGTTGCCGCTCGCCTTCATCAGCTTGGCGTTCACCTGATAGGGCGTCAGCAGCTTGATGCGCTCCTTCCAGACTTCCTTGGGCTCGCCCATCGAGACCCAGACGTCGGTGTGGATGAAGTCGACGTCCTTCACCGCAGCCTTCGTGTCGCTGGTGATGGTCAGCTTGGCGCCGGATTTCTGCGCGAGGTCCTTGGCGATCTTCTGGTATTCCGCGGCGGGCCAGAGCGACTTCGGGCCGCAGATCCGCACATCCATGCCCATCAGGCAACCGACGATCATCAGCGAATGCCCCATGTTGGAGCGGGTGTCGCCGACATAGGCGTACTTGATCTGGCTGATCGGCTTGTCGCTGTGCTCGCGCATGGTCATGACGTCGGCCAGCATCTGCGTCGGGTGGTATTCGTCGGTCAGGCCGTTGTAGACCGGCACGCCGGCATACTTGGCGAGCTGCTCGACGCCGCCCTGGGCCGAGCCGCGATACTCGATCGCGTCGTACATCCTTCCCAGCACCCGCGCGGTGTCCTTGAAGGATTCCTTGTGCCCGATCTGCGAGCCCGACGGGTCGAGATAGGTCACATGGGCGCCCTGGTCGTGGCAGGCGACCTCGAAGGCGCAGCGGGTGCGGGTCGAGGTCTTCTCGAAGATCAGGCAGATCTCCTTGCCCTTCAGGTGCTCCTGCTCGGTCCGCGCATACTTCGCGCGCTTCAGGTCGCGGGCGAGGTCGAGCAGATAGCGGAATTCCCGCGGCGTATAGTCCTGAACCGTCAGCAGGGAGCGGTTGCGCAGATTGAAGCTCATACTAGCCTCTCATGTGATGTGTTGGGTTGGGGTTGTCGGCCTCAGTAGGCCGGATCGCGCCAGATCGGACAGGTCATGCAATGGCCGCCGCCGCGACCGCGACCGAGCTCGGCGCCGCGAATCGTGATCACCTCGACGCCCGCCTTGCGCAGCAGGGTGTTGGTGTAGGTGTTGCGGTCATAGGCGACGACGACGCCGGGCTCGAGAGCGACCACGTTGTTGCCGTCGTCCCACTGCTCGCGTTCCGCCTCGTAGACGTCGCCGCCGGTCCCGACGGCGCGGAGCTTGGTGCCGAGCGCCTCGCCGACCACTTCGAGGAGATGCCCCTTCTCGACCCGGACCTCGTGGCCGCCCTCGACGTTCGCCGGGTAGAAGCTGAAGCAGCGGATCTGGTCCACGACCTCCTTGAACAGGGTGACGAGATCCCGGTCGCAGAAGCTGAACACCGTATCGAGGTGCATGGCGGCGCGGCTCTTCGGCATCAGGCAGCCGATGACCCGGGTCGCGGCCTGGTGATGAAAGAGCTCGCGAGCGACCTGGCTGACCGCGCGGTATGTGGTGCGCTCGCCCATGCCGATCAGCACGATGCCCTTGCCGAGCGCCATGACGTCGCCGCCCTCCATCGTCGCGCCGGTGAAGTTCTGGTCGGAATCGCCCCACCAGATCTTGAAGTCGCCGCCCTTGAACTGCGGGTGGAACTTGTAGATCGTGCGCAGGATCAGCGTCTCCGGCCGGCGCGCCGGCCAGAACATCGGGTTGACGGTCACGCCCTTGTAGATCCAGCAGGACGGGTCGCGCTGGAACAGCGTGTTCGGGATCGGCGCCAGCACGAACTCGCTCAGCCCGAAGGCGTCGGCCAGGATCTTCTTCATCCGGTGCTCGGGCAGCTCGGCGATGCTGATCCCGCCGATCATGAAGGCGGCGAGCTGCTGGGCCGGCATCTCGTCGAGCCACGGCCGCAGGATCACATTGCCGTGGACCCCGACGCTGCTGTCGGTGATGTTGCGGTCGAGCAGGAACTTGCGGCCGTCATGGGTCGCCAGGGTCTCGGCCAGCAGGTCGTGCAGCTCCAGCACCTCGATGTCGCGCTCCTTCATCTTCAGCGCGAAGTCGTAGTGATCCTTCTGCGCCTCATGGACCCAGATCACGTCGTCGAACAACAGCTCGTGGCAATTTCCCGGGGTCAACCGAAGATGCGCCAGCGAGGGGCGGCATACCACGACGGTCCGTAGCTTCCCGACCTCCGAGTGAACGCCGAACTCACGCATGATCGATCTCCCTCGGTTTATCTGTCGAAACGATGTCGAAATCAGAGTGGACTGATCTTGCCGGTCCACATCAGCCAGGCCGCGAGCAGCGCCAGGGCGACGATGGCGACAGCGACGAAGACGTCGACGCCGCCGAACATCCGCGCTCCACGCTCCGACCGCGCCTTCGCATAGACGACGATCCCGGGAGCGAACAGCACCGCGCACATCAGCAGGTATTGCAGGCCCGCGGCATAGACCAGCCAGAGGCCGTAGATCGTGGCCACCGCGCCGATCAGCATGTCCCGGCCGCGCCCGGACTCGCCCGCGCGATAGCCCTCGCCGGACGCCGCGAGCTTCAGCGCATAGGCGCCGGAAAGCACATAGGGCGGGAGGATCGCGACCGAAGCGATGAAATAGAAGAACTGATAGGCGCTCTGCGAGAAGTAGCTGACCACGAGGAAGAGCTGGATCATCAGGTTGGTGGCCCAGAGTGCGTTCGACGGCGAGCCGTTGGCGTTCTCCCTGGCGAACCACCGGGGGAACGTGCCGTCCCGGCCGCAGACGAACGGGATCTCGGCGCAGAGCAGCGTCCAGGACAGGAACGCCCCGCCGACCGAGACCACGAGACCGATGCTGATTAGCGAGGCGCCCCAGGGTCCGACGATTGGCTCGAGCACGCCCGCCATCGACGGCACCTTGAGGCCGGCGAGCTCGGGCTGGCTCAACACGCCGGTCGCCAGCAGGCTGACCAGGACATAAAGCGCGAGCGCGCCGATGAAGCCGATGACGGTCGCCCGCCCGACATCCGATCGCCGCGCCGCGCGCGCCGAATAGACGCTGGCGCCCTCGATGCCGATGAACACCCAGAGCGTCACCAGCATGGTGCTCTTCACCTGGTCGAGCACCGCGCCGAGGCCGCCGGTCCCGTCCGCCGCCGCGCTCTGGCCCCAGAAGTTCAGCGTGAACTTATCCCAGTTGAAGGCGATGATCGCGACCAGCACGAAGACCAGCAACGGCACCAGCTTCGCGACCGTGGTGATCACGTTGACGAAGGCGGCCTGCCGGATTCCCTTCAGCACCAGGAAGTGCACCAGCCAGAGGCAGATCGAGGCGCCGATGATCGACGGGCGATTGTTGCCGCCTTCGAATTGCGGGAAGAAGTACGAGAGCGAGGAGAAGATCGCCACCAGATAGGCGACATTGCCCAGGAAGGCGCTGAGCCAATAGCCCCAGGCGCTGTTGAAGCCGATGAAATCGCCGAATCCCGCCTTCGCGTAGGCGTAAGGACCCGCGTTCAGATCAGGCTTGCGCACTGCCAGGCTCTGATAGACGAAGGCGAGCATGAGCATGCCGATTCCGGTCACGAGCCATCCGATCAGGATGGCGCCGGGAGAGGCCGCCTTGGACATGTCCGACGGCAGATTGAAGACGCCGCCGCCGATCATCGAGCCGACGACCAGAGCGATCAGCGGGATCAGCGTCAGCTTGCCGGAATTATCGTCGCTCGCCTTGGCGGTTACGTCGTGCGTCAGATCTGC
>DATKNM010000088.1:0-26230 GCA_035541335.1 Binatia bacterium | reverse complement strand
GACGGCCTGCCCGTCGCGGTGCACTGGGACAATCTCCAGGGTTTCGCCGAATCCCATCCGCAATGCCGCGCGGTCTCGGAGCTCTACACGGCATCGCCCGGACGCCTCACCTGCGCCGGGCAGAGCGCCATCCTCGACATGATGCTGCATTGGATCGCGGCGGAGCAGGGGGCGGGCATCGCCTCGGAGGTCGCCGCGCACCTGATGCTGCCGCACTGGCGGCAGGGCGACGAGCCCCAGCCGGCGCCGGGTGCCGTGCCGCGCCGCGGCGTCGATCCCATGCTCGAACGGGCCCTCGCACTGATGGAAAGGAACATCGAGGAGCCGATCCGCTGCGATGCGATCGCACGCCGCCTCAAGGTCTCGCCGCGCCGTCTGCAGCGTCTCTTCGCCCGCGGCCTCGGCACCACGCCGGTCCGGCATTATCAGCTGGTGCGGCTCTCGCGCGCACACGCACTCTTGCAACAGACCGATCTCTCGGTGACCGAGATCGCCATGGGCGCCGGCTTCAGCTCGCTGGAGCACTTCTGCCGCCTCTACCGCCGCCACTTCGGCTGCCGCCCTCGCGACGACCGCCGCCAAAGCATCGCCGCCCCGGTGCTGCGGCGACGGGCGTGACATTCGGTGCCAGCTCTTCTACACCGCCCTCGTCACCCTCGACCGCACCACCATGAACATCGACGGCAATCCGGTGAACCTGACTCCCGGCATTATGTTACGGGGACATCACAGAATCCGGGGACAGAATCCGGGGACACAATACTCAATTGGGCGGGCGCGGATGTTGCGCCGTCCGGCCCTTTCCCCGGCGGGGTGCGCGGCAGGTGCACGGAACGGCCCGGCAACGCTAAGCTACGGACCGGGACGAGTCGTTGTAGGAAACCAAGCATGTGAATTGAATTCCGGGGACACAATACGGAATTAGGCGGAAGCCGCGGGCTCCGGCATAGGTGCGGGCGCGATTGTCATCACAAATGTTGCGCCGTCCGGCCCTCTCCCCGGCGGGGTGCGCGGCAGGTGCACGCAACGGCCCGGCAACGCTAAGCTGCGGACTGGGACGAGTCGTTGTAGGAAACCAAGCATGCCCAATCACGGAAAAGCCGCCGTCATCGGCCTGGGGTCGATGGGGTTCGGCATGGCGGCATCGCTGGCGCGGGCCGGCTTCGACGTGGCCGGGGCCGATGTCAACGCCGAGGCGGTCAAGCGCTTCGCCGCGGAGCACGGGCGCGGCGCCGCGTCGCCGGCCGAGGCCGCTGCGGGTGCGGAGATCATCGTCACCGTGGTGGTCAATGCCGCCCAGACCCGCACCGTCCTCTTCGGCGAAAAGGGCGCTGCCTTCGCCGCGCCGAAGGGCGCCGTCGTCGTTTCCTGCGCCACCATGAGCCCAAAGGACGCCGAGGCGCTCGCGGCCGAAGCGGAGGCACAGGGCCTGCTCTATCTCGATGCGCCGATCAGCGGCGGCTCGGTGCGCGCGGCCGAGGGCGCGCTGACCATGCTGGCCTCGGGCAGCGCCGCGGCCTTTGCGAAGGCGCAGCCGGCGCTCGACGCCATGGCGGCGAAGCTGCACCGGCTCGGCGATCGCGCCGGGATCGGCGCCGCCTTCAAGATGGTGAACCAGCTCCTGGCCGGCGTGCATATCGCCGCCGCCTGCGAGGCGATGACCTTCGCGAAACGCCTCGGCCTCGATCTTTCCAAGGTCTATGAGGTCATCACCGGCTCGGCGGGGAATTCCTGGATGTTCGAGAACCGGGTGCCGCATATCCTCGAGGCCGACTACCGGCCGCGGAGCGCGGTCGAGATCTTCACCAAGGATCTCGGCATCGTCGGCGACATGTCGCGCGACCTCAGGTTCCCGACGCCGGTCGCGGCCCAGGCGCTGCAGCTTTTCCTGATGACGGCCGCCGCCGGCATGGGCCGCGACGACGACGCCTCGGTGGCCAGGCTCTACGCCAGGATCGCCGGACTGGAGTTGCCCGGCGCGTAGGGCGGAATTCGATGCGATTGAATCATAGTGCACGAATTCTCGCGCAAAGGTTGTTGCCTCGCCGGACGTGCGCTATACTCTCCCTCGCCAGTCCCGGTCCAACCTTGACCGGACCTTGACGGATTGCAGAATCGGTTCGGCCCCTGGAAATGCCAATTCACCGTTGATTGTCAGAGGCTTGAGTCGCCTTTACGGCGTCCAAAGAGGGTCGCGGCCGTAAAGGTGACCAGCCTAGATCGCCTTCCCGCTCATCGGGTCGAACAGGCTGGCGCGATTGAGATTGATGTCGATCGCGATGGTCTCGCCGGGCTGGCTGACGTCATGGGCCTGCAGCTCCGCCAGCATCGCCTGACCGCCGAGATCGAAGGTCGCATAGCTGCGCGATCCGGTCGGCTGGATGAAGTCGATGACGGCGTTCACGCGGACGCTGCCGGAGGCCGGGCGCTCGCCGGTGGCGCGGCTGGCATGCTCGGGGCGGATCCCGAGGATGACCTCGGCGCGATCGTTCGCTGCCGTGGAGAGGCGGCCGGTCGGCAGCGGCAGTTGGACTGCGACGTCGCTTCCCGCCGCGCCCAGGATCACGAAGGCGGTATCGCCATGGCGCTCCAACCGGCCCTTCAGGAACGTCATCTTCGGCGAGCCGAGGAAGCCCGCCACGAACAATGTCGCCGGCTGCTCGAAGAGCTCCAGCGGCGAGCCCTGCTGCTCGATCCGTCCCTCGCGCATCAGCACGATCCGGTCGGCGAGGGTCATCGCCTCGATCTGGTCGTGGGTCACGTAGATCATGGTGGTGGAGATCTCGCGGTGCAGGCGCTTCAGCTCGCCGCGCATCTCGTCCCGGAGCTGGGCGTCGAGATTGGACAAGGGCTCGTCGAACAGGAAGACCCGCGGATTGCGCACGATCGCCCGGCCGATCGCGACCCGCTGGCGCTGCCCGCCGGAGAGCTGGCGCGGATAACGCTTGAGCAGCATGCCGATGCCGAGCATCCCCGCGGCGCGGCGCACCCGCTCCTCGATCTCGCGCTTCGGCGTGTTGCGGGCGCGGAGCGAAAGGCTGATGTTGCCCTCGACCGTCATGTGCGGATAGAGCGCGTAGTCCTGGAACACCATGGCGACGTCGCGGTCGCGGGGCCGCATCTCGTTCACCACCTCGCCGCCGATTTCGATCGTGCCGCTGTTGATGTCCTCGAGGCCGGCGATGCTGCGCAGAAGCGTGCTCTTGCCGCAACCCGAGGGGCCGACCAGCACGGTGAACTCGCCGTCGGCGATGTCGAGGTCGACGCCGCGCACGGCGGGCACGCCGGCATAGTTCTTCTCGAGGGCTCTGATCTTCACTTCGGCCATAAGGCGATCCCGCTCCGTCTCATGTCATCAACCTCGAATGGCGCCGAGCGTGAGGCCGCGCACCAGATGCCGCTGCACCAGCATGCCGAGGATGATCGACGGCACCAGCGAGGTGGTGGCGAGCGCGCAGGCCTCGCCGTATTGCGCGCCCTGGAAGCCGAGGAAAGCGCGGAACACGGTCGGCAAGGTGAAGGCGTAGCGGCTGGTGAGGATGAGGGCGAAGAAGAACTCGGTCCAGACCGCGATGAAGGCGAAGACCGCAGCGGCGACGATGCCGGGTGCGGCCAGCGGCACGGCGATCATCCAGAGCGATTGCCAGCGGCTCAATCCGTCCACCAGCGCCGCCTCCTCCAGCGACTTCGGCAGCTGGCGGAAGTAGGCGTACATCATCCAGACCGTGAGCGGCAGGGTCATGAAGGTGTAGGCGAGGATGAGGCCGACATGGGTGTCGTAGAGATGCCAGCTGCGGAACAGCAGGAAGATCGGCAGGATCACGGCGACCGGCGGCAGGAAGCGCTGCGACAGCACCCAGAAGGCGAGATGCTGGCCCCCGGTGTTGAAGCGCGCCAGGCTGTAGGCCATCATCGTGCCGAAGATGGTCGAGAGCACGGTCGAGGCCGAGGCGATGATCAGGCTGTTCACCAGCGCCTGCAGCCCGCGATAGGAGAAGAGCGCCGCGGTGTAATGCACGATGGTCGGCTGCGCCGGGAACCAGACCGGCGGCACCACCAGGTAGTCGCTGGTCGGCTTGATCGAGGTGATCACCATCCAGTAGAGCGGCAGCAGCACGAACAGCAGGAAGAGCGCCATGAACGCGATCCGGAGCGCGTCGAAGCCGGGACTGCGCCGCGCGCTGCGGCTGCGACGGGTCGTCGTTGCCATCACGTCTTCTCCGCCTTCAGCAGGCGCCGTACCAGGGTCATGATCACGATCGAGAGCAGGATCAGGAAGATCCAGCTCCCGGCGGTCGCGACCGAGAGGTGAAATTGCTGGAAGCCGATCTGGTAGAGGTAATAGGAGAGGGTGTAGGTCGCGGTGCCGGGGCCGCCGCCGGTCATCATGAAGATCACGTCGAAGAGGCGCACCGCGTCCAGCAGGCGGAAGGTCACCGCGAGGACGATGATCGGCCCGAGCTGCGGGATCGTGATGTAGAAGAAGGTCTTCAGGGTGGAGAGCCCGTCGAGCTCGGCCGCCTCGTAGAGATGCGCCGGGATCGCGGCGAGGCCCGCCAGCAGGATCACGAACATGAACGGCGTCCACTGCCAGACGTCGGCGATCACGATGGCGACGTAGTACCAGGGCGCGTCGCTGAGCCAGCTGATCTCGACCGGGCGGCCCAGCAGCAGGCCGAGGATATAGTCCGCCGGCCCGAACGGCCGCTGCAGGAAGAGCGCCCAGGACTGGCCGACGATCACCGGGCTGATGAAGAGCGGTATGATCAGGATCGACATGACGACGCCGCGGCCGCGGAAGGTCTTCACCATGGCAAGGGCGAGGCCGAGGCCGAGCAGGAACTCGATCGTCACGTTCACGACCGAGAACGCGACCGTCAGCAGCAAGGCGGACTGCGCGATCGGATCGGTGGCGACGGTGGTGAAGTTCAGCAGGCCGACGAAGTCGTGGCCGGGAATCTCGAAGTCGTAGTTGACGAAATCGACCCAGAGCGAGAACAGCAGCGGATAGATCGACAGCGCCAGGATCAGCAGCACCGCCGGCGCCACGATCAGCCACTTGAAATGCCGCTCGGCCCATTGGGACAGCGGCGAGCGTCGCAGGGAATCGGCGGTCGAAGACATTGCGTTCGGTCGTCTGGTGGTCGGTCAATCGGCGAGGACGCCGCCGCGACCCGCGGAGCATGCTTCCGCGGGTCGCAACGAGGTCTGGCTGCGTCAGTCGAGCTTAACCGACTGGCCGAGCTTGTCGATCGTGTTGTCGGCGTAGGAGCCGGGCAGCTTCTTGAACTGCTCGTAGGCAGCCTTCTGGATGTCGAGGCCGAGACGCTTGTTGGTCGCGTCCCACTCGGCCGCCGCCTTCTCCAGCGCCGCCTTCGGATCCTGGCCGCCCCAGACCGCGGTACACATGCGGTCGAGGGAGAGCGCGAAGTCCTGCCAGCCCGGCATGATGATATCGACCACGCCCTGGTTGGAGCAGTTGCAGAGGTTGTAGAGGTAGTCCTTCGCCGTCGGCCAGAGCGCCTGGTAGAGCGGCGACTTGTAGTGCGCGATGCGATAGGGATCGCGCAGCGCATAGGGCAGCATCACCCGGACCAGCGAGAGCGGCGGCGACGTCGTCCACTGGGTGAAGAGATAGGCCGCCTCCTCGTTGTTGGAGCCGGCGGCGATCGCCTTCGCGTAGCCTGTCGCGTGCTCGCCGTTGCCGCCCGGCACCGGCGCGTAGCCCGCCTTGCCGGCGATCACCGATTGCGGCACGAAGTTGATGGCCTTGGCGCTCTGGGAATAGTTCTCGGTCATGCGGCCGGTCGGTGGCCAGGAGAAGATCATCGCCACCTTGCCCTGCAGCCAGGCGACCCAGGCGGCGACCGCGTCGAGGTCGTTGTTGCCGGGGATCGACGCCTTGTTCTGGGCGATCATCTGCTCCAGCGTCTTCTGGCCCTCCGGCCCCGCGATCAGCGCGTGGAGGTCGTTGTCGTCGAAGAACTTGCCGCCGTTGGCGCGGTACTGCTGCAGGAAGCTGTACTGGTTGCCGGGGCTGCCGAACTTGCGGAAGTGTGCCGCGCCGTAGACGTTGGGCGCCAGCTGGTCGGAGATAAACTGCGCCGTCTGCGAGTAGTCGTCCCAGGTCTTCGGCACCTCGAGGTCCTTGCCGAACTTCGCCTTGTAGGCGTCCTTCAGCTTCGGATCCTCAAAGATGTCCTTGCGATAGTAGAGCGCGAACTGGTCGCCGTCGTCGAAGAAGCCCCAGGTCTTGCCCTTGTAGGTCGGCATGGCCTTGTAGAGCGGATGGTAGTCCTCGAGATCGGCCTTGTTCATGTACTTGGCCATGTAGTCGTCGAGCGGAATGATCACCCCGCCATTGGCCAGGGACGGGATCCAGGCGGGCTCGATGTCGAGGATGTCATAGGCGCCGGAATTGGCGATGTGCTCGGCGATCGGCTTCGAATACTGGTCGGGATGCGGCAGCTCGATCACGTTCGACTTGATGCCGGTCAGCGTCTCCCACATCGGGCCGGAGAAGTTCTTCGGCTCCAGCGCCTGCAACCCCGCCTCATAGGTCATGTTGAGCGTGATGCCGCTGTACTGCTTCGCGGCCTGCACCGCGCGATAGGCGGACCCGTCCTGCGGGCTCTCGGTCGAGGCCTTGACCGCATCGGCCTGCGCCTTCCCGAGCGGGGTCGAGGGATCGGCGAGGTCGAGCTTCGAGAGGTCGACCGTGTCGGCCCAGGCCTTGCTCGCGGCTGCGGTCCACCCGAATCCCGGCACCATGGCGGCGCCGCCCATCATGACGAGTTTGGTCAGAAAGCTGCGGCGCGACGTGTCGCCCCGGAGCCAGGCATCGACTTCCTCAGCCAGGCCGGCATTGAAGTCGCGCTGTTCACGCTCATTCATAGTCCGCTACCTCCCATGGTGCATTGAACCCGCGGCTCTTTCGGCCGCTGATGGCTTCAGCTTGAGATTATTCACTTGCCGCTCAGCGGCGTGTTGCCGATCGGACGACTCCTGCTTCAAGTCATCGCATCAAGTGGCCAGACCACACTGACGCAAGGCGCGCGGCCGAGTCAAGCGAACCACATTTGGTTCGCCTTCGCTGCTCTGCAGCAGGTGCCGTGCGTGGATTTACAGCGCTTGGGGTTTGACTGCCTTGCCGGTGGCGGCGGCTTCGTAGGCGGCTTCGCACAATGCGAAGGTCTTGAAGTTGTCCTCGCCGGAGACGTCGGCCGCCTTGCCGGCACGGAGCGCGCCGAGGATGTGGGCGCAGGTCGCGAGCACGCTCTCCTGGATGATGTGCCAGGGGCGCGCCGCCCAGGCCAGAACCTCGGCGTCGGCATGCTCCTTGGTGACCTTGCCCTCGACCGCGATCTCGAGGTCGAAGTTGGCGTGGAGCAGGATGGAGCCCTTGGTGCCTTCGAGCTCGATCAGGGTCTGTGGGAAGATATCCGGTACCCGGTGCGCGCCATAGGTGCATTCCACCATGGAGACCGCACCCGACTTGTGCTTCAGCATCATGGTCGCGGTGTCCTCGCCGCGCGCATTGGGGTTGCGCCGCTGGGTCTCCGCGGTCAGGTGCTCGACCTCGCCGAGATAGGCGCGGGCGAGGTCGCAGACATGGACGCCGAGGTCGCTGATGACGAAGCGCTCTTCCTTGAGGAGATAGGGTTGGCCCTTGTAGATGTCGTAATCGGTGCGGAAGCTGACCCGGCCCCAGGAGGGCTCGCCGATCGCCCTCTTCCGCAGCAGCTCGGTGATCCGGCGGAGCGGCGCCTGGAAGCGGAAGTTCTCGTGCACCGCCAGAAAGACGCCGGCCTTCTTCGCCGCGAGCGTCATCTCCCGGCAGTCGGTGAGGTCGGGCGCATAGGGCTTCTGCACGATGGTCGGGATGCCCTTGGCGACGGTCTTCAGCACCTGCTCCTTGTGGGTCTCGACCCGGGTCACGATGTCGATCAGGCCGGGCTTTTCCTTCGCCAGCAGCGCGTCGAGATCGGTATACCAGCGCGGCACCTTGAAGGTCTCGGCGGCGGCCTTGGCCTTCGCCGCGTCGATGTCGCAGACCGCGATCAGCTCCACGCCGTCGCGCTTCAGGTCCTGCCAGGCATGAAGATGGTTCTGCGCGAAGAACCCGCAGCCGACCACCGCAACGCCGATCCGATCCGCCATCGTTCTCTCCGTCCTCTGGTGATGATTGATTGTGTGCGTCGCCTATCGGGCCGGACGCTTGTTTCGGTTCTCGATCACGTCGAATTTCTGTGCCGCCATCATGCGCATGGTGCTGTCCTTGATATGCGCGAGATGCCGTGCCATGGCCGCGGCAGCTTCTTCGGGGTCGCCCGCCGCGATCGCGGTGGCGATCCGAATGTGGTCTGCGGTACTTTGCGCGATCAGGCCGGGCTCGGCGGTGGCGCGCCGGCGCAAGTGCTGATGCATGCTGTAGAGACCGTCGGCGATCCGCTGGAGCACTGCGTTCCCGGCGATCGCCGACAGCTTCTCGTGAAACCGGCTGTCGAGGATGCGGAAACCGACAGGGTCCTTCTGGATCGTCGCATGGGCGGCGATCATGTCGTTCAAATCGGCGATGTCGGCGCGGCGCGCCTTGACCGCGGCCTTGCGCACGATCTCGATTTCGACGATCCGGCGGCTCTCGTAGGCGTCATCGATGTTGGCCTGGGAAAGCTGCAGGAAGAAGTCCAGCGGAGCCAGCAGCGTACGCGCGTCGAGATCGGTGATGAAGGTGCCGCCGCCATGCCGGGATTCCACGATCCCGAGGGTCGCAAGAGCACGCATCGCCTCCCGGAGGCTCGGCCGGCTGATCGAGAAGATTTCGACCAATTCGCGCTCCGGTGGCAGCCGGTCCCCGGGCCGGAGATTGCCGATCCGGATCAGGTCGACGATCCGGCCGACCACGCGCTGCCGTACGTCCGGACGCTTGGCCGGGCCGCGCTCACCGACGACGTCGGCCGCGACAGTGAAGGTTCGTGCCTTGGCGCGCTTGCCCATGATTCCGGAAGTCCGTTAAGAATGGCGATGTCGCCCGGATCCACGTCAATCTAACAAGTCTCACAGCCGCAGACGAGGGCCGGCGGTACAGGACGGGAATTGAAGGACCATGCGGAGCAATCTCACCCTCGACCCGGCGCATACCGCCCTGATCCTGATTGATCTCCAGCAGGAGCAGAAGACCGATAGGCACTACGCGGTGGACGGCATCGATACGGTCCTGGCCAATGCCCGCGCCTTGCTGGAGGCTGCCCGGGCGCGGCAGCTGCCCGTCATTCACGCGGCCTTTCGCCGCGACTTCGACCGGGTGCCGCGGCGGCCGCTGGAGCACGTGACGGCGGAGGGCCGCCCGACCTTCAGCGACAAGGACTCGCCCGGCATCGCGATCTGCGCCGAGGTGGCGCCACGGGCGGGCGAGCCCGTGCTCTACAAGAACGATGCCAGCGCCTTCTGCGAGGGCGAGCTCGAACCGCTGCTGAAGCCGCGCGGCGTCGAGTGGCTGATTGTCTGCGGCGTCTGGACCGAGGCCTGCGTGGCGGCGACCGTGCGCGACGCCATTGCCAAGGGCATCCGCGTCCTCCTGGTGAAGAACGCTTGCGGCAGCGGCACCCGCGCCATGCACGAAATCGGCATCCTCAATCTTGCCAACCGCCTCGCTGGCGGCGCGGTCGCGGACACGGCCGGCGCGATTCGGCTCATCGCCGGAGATGCGGTCGAGGTCTGGACCCCGGAGCGGCCGGTGCCGATCCTGTTCGACTACGCCGACGCCGCGAACCACTATCACCGGCTCTGAGCGCGGCTTTTCCGCCCCAGGCGCTTGACCCCGCCGCCTCTGCTGTCTATGTGCACCGCCAGGAATCCTGCCCCCGGGATTCCGGCCAGAGGAGCAGCGCACGGTGACGCAAGCGGCGATTGACGGGCTTTCCATCGACCCTGAGCTTTCTTCTTTCATCGCCAATGAGGCCGCGCCTGGAACCGGTATCGAACCTCGGGCCTTCTGGTCGGGCCTCACCGCCATCCTCCGCGAGCTCGCCCCCCGCAACCGCGAGCTCCTCGCCTTCCGCGATCTCCTGCAGGAACGGATCGATTCCTGGCACCGCGAGCAGGCGGGACGCGCGCACGATCCGCTTGCGTATCGCCGGTTCCTGACCGAGGTCGGCTATCTGCTGCCCGATCCCGACGCCGTCACCATCGCGCCCACGAACATCGACGACGAGATCGCCAAGATTCCCGGGCCGCAGCTTGTGGTTCCGGTCTCCAACGCGCGCTACGCCCTCAACGCCGCCAATGCCCGCTGGGGCAGCCTCTACGATGCCTTCTACGGCACCGATGCCATCCCGTTCGACGGCGTTTTGCCGAAGGGTTACGACAAGGCGCGGGGTGCGAAGGTGATCGCCGCCGCGAAGGCCGTGCTCGACGAGATCGCGCCGCTGGAGCAGGGCAGCCACAAGGACGTTTCCGGCTATGCCGTGAAGAACGGCGCACTGGCGGTTCTGCTCGCCGGCCGGGAGACACGGTTGTCCGATGCCGCGACTTTCGCCGGATATTCCGGCGAGGCGTCGGCCCCCGCCGCGATTCTGCTGAAGCAGAACGGCCTCCACGTCGAGATCCGGATCGACCGGTCGCATCCGATCGGCCGCGACGATCCGGCCGGCGTCGCCGACATCGTGCTCGAAGCGGCGCTGACTTCGATCATGGATATGGAGGACAGCGTCGCCGCCGTCGATGCCGTGGACAAGGTCGGCATCTATCGCAACTGGCTCGGCCTGATGAAGGGCGACCTCGCGGCCTCCTTCGCCAAGGGCAATCGCACCGTCGAGCGCCGCCTGGAGCCCGACCGCCGCTACCGCCGGCCCGACGGCACCCCCTTCGCGCTCCATGGCCGCGCCCTGATGCTGGTCCGCAATGTCGGCCTGCACATGATGACCGATGCGGTCAGGCTGGACGGACAGGAGATCCCGGAAGGCATCCTCGATGCCGCCGTCACGGCATTGATCGGGATCCACGATCTGAAGGGCGCGGGCGCGCTCAAGAACAGCCGCGCCGGCTCGATCTACATCGTGAAGCCGAAGCTGCACGGGCCGGCGGAAGTCGCCTTCGCGGTCGAGGTGTTCGGCCGAGTCGAGACTCTTGTCGGCCTCAAGCCGGGTACGATCAAGATCGGCATCATGGACGAGGAGCGGCGCACCACGGTCAACCTCGCCGCCTGCGTCAAGGCGGCGGCGGATCGCGTGGTCTTCATCAATACAGGCTTCCTCGACCGCACCGGCGACGAGATCCACACGGCAATGGAGGCGGGAGCGGTCATCTGCAAGAACGACATGAAGGCCTCGGCCTGGATCAAGGCCTATGAGGACCAGAACGTCGATATCGGTCTTGCGGCGGGATTTTCCGGCCGGGCCCAGATCGGAAAGGGCATGTGGGCGATGCCGGACCGCATGGCCGATATGCTGAAGCAGAAGATCGGCCATCCCGAGGCGGGCGCCAACACCGCCTGGGTGCCGTCGCCGACTGCCGCGACCCTGCATGCGCTCCACTATCACAAGGTCGACGTCTTCCGCCGGCAGCGGGAGCTCATGGGCCGGCCGCGGGCGAAGCTCGACGACATCCTGACCCTGCCGCTGGCGAAGGCCAACTGGAACGCCGAGGACGTGCAGCGCGAGCTCGACAACAACTGCCAGGGCATCCTCGGCTATGTGGTGCGCTGGATCGATCAGGGCGTCGGCTGCTCGCGCGTGCCGGACATCGAGGGCGTCGGGCTGATGGAGGATCGCGCGACCTTGCGCATCTCCAGCCAGCACGTGGCGAACTGGCTGCATCACGGCATCGTCTCGGAGGCCCAGGTCCGCGAGACCCTGCGCCGCATGGCGGCGGTCGTGGATCGCCAGAACGCCGGCGATCCCGCCTATGCGCCCATGGCGCCCAGTTTCGACGGCGTTGCCTTCAAGGCGGCGGCGGATCTGGTCTTCAAGGGCCGGGCACAGCCGAACGGCTACACCGAGTTCATTCTCCACGCCCGCCGGCGCGAACGGAAGGCGGAGGGCGGAGCTTCAGGCGGCCGCGCCGCTGCGGGCTGACCGAACCGCCGCCACCGCCGCGCGGCAATTCGCGGTGATCTTGTCCCAGCGCTCGGCGCGGATGTCCTCGGTCCGGGCGATCCAGGTGCCGCCGACGGCGGCGACTCCCGGGACGGCGAGCCAGTCGGCGAGATTGTCCTGATCTACGCCGCCGGTCGGCACGAACTTCAGGCCGAGATGGGCGAACGGCGCCGCGATCGCCTTCAAGGCGCTCGGTCCGCCGGCGGTCCCCGCGGGGAAGAACTTCACCATCCGCGCACCGTGCCGGATCGCGGCCGAGAGCTCGCTCGGCGTCATCACGCCGGGCGCGAACGGAAATCCCATGTCGGCGGCATGACCGACCACCTCCGGGTCGAAGCCCGGCGCCAGGCCGAAGCGGGCGCCGCTCTGGCGCGCGACGTCGAGCGAGATCCGGTCCAGCACCGTGCCCGCGCCCACCAGCAGCGTGGGCCGCTCTCTGGCGATTGCCGCGATCACATCCGCCGCGGCCGCGGTGCGGAAGGTGATCTCGACCACCGGCAGGCCGCCGGCCAGCAGGGCATCCGCCAACGGCACGGCATGGCGTGCCTCCTCGATCGCAATGACGGGAAGGACTCTGGTCTCGGCGATGCGGTCGAACGGATTGACCATGGATGTCCCCAGATATGGCTCCGGTGACCGGTTATCGGCCGGCCTGACACCTTGGGCAAGGGGAGGGTGGAAGGATATCGAATCCAGGGAACGCTTTTCGGAGCCGAGGGTTGACCCGCGTCGATGGGCGTGAGGTGCCGCGGGAGTGCCATGCTGAAGTTCGTCGGGGACATCGGCCTTTATCTACCTGACCAGGACTCAATTCACTTCACCGCCTTGGACGGCCGGACCGCGGTCGGCTGCCGGGTCAGGCGTTCGGCGCTGGCCGCTCTCGGCGCCGCTGCCGGAGACACTGCAGCCCGCCTGATGGCGTGCTTCGCCGCGCACCGCAAGCTCGCGGAACGGGTGGTGCGGTGCAAGTGGAACAGCGGCCGGATCGCCCGAGGCCGGAATGCCGCACCGGTGGTGAATGTCGAAGAAGGCGATCTCTACGACTTCTTCGTCGGCCTCAACACCGCCGGTCGGCGGCCGGCGGGACCCGAAACCTCACCGTCCTGGAGCGAGCTGATGAGCGGAATCACGGAAACCTCCGCCGGCCCGGTCCGGACCCATCTCAGGGTGCTGGTGGTGGAGGACAACCAGCTCGCCGCCGACATCATCCAGGACATTCTCGAGACCGCCGGCTTCGAGGTGATCGGACCGGCTGCGGACGTCGCGGCCGGCCTCGCTCTGGTTGCCACGAGCGATCTCGACGGCGCAGTGCTGGACATCAATCTGCATGGTGCCGACTGTTATCCGATCGCCGCAGCGCTCTCGGAGCGCGGCGTGCCGTTCCTGTTCCTGACGGGCTATGACGACCTGCCGGTGCCAGGCGAATATCGCACCGTCCGGCGACTCAACAAGCCCTCCGACATGCGCAATCTCGCCGAGATGCTCGCCAGCTCGATCAAGCCGCAGTCCAACCTCGCGCATTAGGCGCGCCGTCGCGCGGCCCGGTGGCGCGCACACGGAATCACGCGCTGTAGATCCGGACAGATTGCGAGCAGAATTTCACAGCAATTCGGACGCTGTCCGCCTTCATGCTATGGCGTCGTGCGCCTGCACCGCGCGGGCTCGCATTTCATGTAACGCCTCGAAACTCCGGGGAACGTTCCCCCGGCGCCTCGGTTCAGCGGTCAGAAGTCATTTTGATCGGGGAACCCCACATGACCACTGCGATGACTATAGGCACCGAACGCTCTACGGCTGGCTCCGCGGGCGCTGAGGCCTTGGGGATGGCGACCATTGCCGCCAACACGGGCATTGGCACCACGGAGACGGGAACGAACTCTCAACCATTGCCGATCCTTCCGGACGCATCGATCGCCGACGGCCATCCGCCGGCGCTTCAGGTCTCGCCCGACGGCCAAGAGATGCGGATGCCGGTCGTACCCGGCGAGGTGGTCGAGCTTCCGCCTCCGTTCAATTCCGAAGCGGGGCTCGAGGCCAAGATCGGCGACGGCAATCTCGCAGTCAGAACCGGCGACACCACGGTGATCCTACAGGGTTATGTGGACGCGAATAGTGCTGCACCGATCACGGTGGAGACTTCCCAGGGCAAGCCGATCGACATCGCCACAGTCCTCGCCGAGACCGATCCGAATCTCGACATCCAGACCGCGGCGGGCCCGGCAGCCGGGCCGCAGGGTGCCGCCAATGGCCATCTGTTGGCAGCATATGGTGTCGCCCCCGGGCTCGGCGGCTTCACCGCCGTCGGCATTCTTGATCAGACCGCGCTCACCTATGGTTTGATCGACAACTCGATCCGGCAGGAATTGAACCCCGGGCTGCAGGGCGGCTCCAACGGCAGCGGCACCGGAAACGGTGGCTCCGATATCGCCGTCGGCAGCGGCAATGCCGCTGTCGATGAGTCCGCCTTGCCGAGCGGATCGAACCCCGGCTCCGCCGGCGAGACCGCGACGGGCTCGCTGCACATCGGATCGCTCGCCGCCACCACCAGCATCGCGATCGACGGCACCGCGGTCGATCTGGCGGACGTCGGCAAGACCGGCCCGATCGCCGGCACCCATGGCGACTTGACAATCATGGGCTGGGACCCCGCGACCGGCGAGCTCGACTACAGCTACACGCTCAAGGATCCCTTTCACCATGATCCGGTCCAGGGGCCGAACACGGCGATCGGCGAGGACTTCGGTGTTACGGTCACTGACAAGAGCGGCCAGTCCGGCAAAGGCGACATCACGATCACCATCGTCGATGATGTGCCGACTGCACATGATGATTCCGCAGTCACTTGCAGCTGCGGCCAAGCGTCGGGCAATGCTCTCGCCAACGACACGCCCGGCGCCGACGCCGTCACCATGATCGTCGCCTTCAAGGATGGCGGTCATAGCTACACGCTGGATTCGAGCGGCGCACTCAGCACGAACGATTCCGCGGCGAATTACAGCTATGACCAGGCGACCGGCGTGCTGGAGATCTTCAAGACCAGCGGCGGCGGCGCGCTGGAGATCGATCTCAGCGGCGACCATCTCGGTGACTTCAGCTACGAGCAGGGAAAGGCGACTGCCGCCGACGACTTTCAATACACCATCATGGACGGCGATGGCGACACCTCGACCGCGGACCTGAAGATCCTGCCGGACCTCACCCCGCCGGTGGCGGCGGACGACCATGTCTTCATGCTGGCGAACGGCGCCGCGGTGGTGAACTCCTGGCTGCTGTCCAATGACACGCCGGAGAACCATATCGCGGTCAGCGGAACCGGCAATCTCCACCAGCTCGCACTCACCGATGTCGGCTATGGCGAGCTGGTGACGCTCGACCCCGGGCAGACCGCCGGCAGCTTCGACTACGAGATCACGCGGGATAACGGCAAGACCGCCACGGCGACTGTCGCCGTCGATCTGATCTCCGATCCCGCCCATGCCATCGACCAGAGCGCCAATACCCATGATGCCGTCCTGATCGGCGACGGGTTCGACAACCTGCTCAGCGGCGGCAGCGGCAACGATGTCCTGACGGGTGGTAGCGGCAAGGATACCTTGGTCGGCAATGCCGGCAACGATACCTTCGACTACGACAGCCAGGACACGTTCAATGGTGGGAGCGGCACCGACCGCGTTTCGTTCAGCGATCCCGTCCACCTCGGCTTCGATGCGGCGATCACCGGCCGGTTCCATTCGATCGAGGTGCTGGATGTCCGCAACGGTCACGCCGATTCCCTCGGCGCCGGAGCCGGCGAGGCCCTGACCGTCGCCTCTGTGCTCGACATGAACGACGGCAAGGGCGAGCTCTGGATCGCGGCGGAGGGCAACGACAACGTCACCCTGGACAAGGGCTTCGCCCGCGGCGCCGACGTCACCAACACCGCCGCCGGCGACGGCATTCCGAACGGCACCTATGCGACGTACACCGCCAGCGACGGCACGCATACCGCGATCGTCCATGTCGATGCCGGCGCATTGATGCATCACGGGTGACGAGTGTCCGCCCGGGAGATTCGGGAGCAACCTTCGGAGGAGCTGTCGCTTGGTTAGGTGGGTCGCTGCTCGTCAGAGCGGCCCATTGTCCGGATCCTACCCCCCGAACGGACAGATGATGCTCGATACCCCTCCGCGCCATCCCCCGCGCGGAGGGGCTTTCTTTCCCGAGCTTTAGAGCCGCTTGCCGAGATGCCTGGCTACGTTGGCCGCCATCGGGCCGACCTTGACCACGGCGTCCTTCAGCTTCTCCGTGCTGACCTTGAAGTGCTCCGCCCAATGCCGCAGCTCATAGGGCTCGTCGACGTTGATGCGGTCGCGATCGGGCTTGCCGCGTTTCGCTTTGTCATCCATGGGAATCTCCGATTGCAGTTCGGGCGCAGCGGTGAATCAAGCGTCACTCCCGGGACGCGTTCCTGCTGGCCGAATCAGCGATTGAGCCAGATCCCCGGCAGCGCCGCGCAGGACACGAGAAACAGGAAGCCGTTGACCGTGATCAGCAGCCAGGCCGGAATCCGCCGCGTATCGGGCGGTGACGGCGGTGCACCGGGCCGCAACTCGCGCCAGACGCCGGCAACGAAACAGAAGCCGCCGAACATGATCAGGACGCTGCCGGTGGCGACGATCAGCCATTCCGGCAGCATCTCCTCCAGCAGTGCCCGTGCGCCGATGCCCGAGGCCAGTGCCGCCAGCCCGGTGCGGACCCAGGCGGCATAGGTCCGCTCCGCGGCCAGCACGGTCCGGTCCGCTGCCAGCACGGTGCGACGGTCCGCGCTTTCGGTCTGTTCCCGCGCGCTCTCCGTCAGCACGCCGGCGCTGCGCGCGAGCTTGACCTGCGCCTTGACGGCCTGATGGTGCTCCGACGCCTGGGTGTTTCTTGCAGTCACGGAACGAGAACCGGCTCAACCGAGGTTGGTTGCGCGCGGCACCCTTGGATCGCTGCATGTTTTCTGCGAAGTTTGCACCATGCAATCTCGCACGGGAAATACAGAGTACACATCGCCTGCCATGCCGGCTGATTCCCATATCGACACCTATTATCGACGCACCGTCGTTGCAGATCCCGGCTTCGGCCGCCTCGCCGGTTGCCATGAGGTCGATGTCTGCATCGTCGGTGGCGGCCTCGCCGGCCTCTCCACGGCACTCGAGCTGCTGCAGCGCGGCCTCAGTGTCGCCGTGCTGGAGCGACATCGCATCGCCTGGGGTGCGTCGGGCCGCAACGGCGGCTTCGTCACCGCGGGCTATGCCACCGGTCTCGACCGGATCGCGCGCCACCTGGGTATGGGCGCGGCGCGCCAGCTCTATGGTCTCTCGGTCGAAGGTGTCGCGATCGTCCGTGACACAATCGAGCGGCTGGCAATTCCCGGCGTCCATCCGACCGCGGGCGTGCTGCGCGCGATCCGCTACGACGATGCCGCCGGGCTGCAGGCAGAGCGTGACCGGATGGAGCGGGACTATGGCGCCAGGCTCGAATATCGCTCGCGGCCGGAGATCCAGTTCGCACTGTCCAGCCCGGCCTATTATCAAGGCCTCTACGATCCCGACGCCTTCCATTTTCATCCGCTGAACTACGCGCTCGGCCTTGCGCAGGAGATCGCCTGCCGCGGCGGCTTGATCTTCGAGGCGAGTCCAGCGCAAAGCTGGCAGCGCCGGGGCGATCGCTTCACGGTCTCGGGACCGGAGGGCGCGGTCGAGGCCGCGCATCTCGTCCTGGCCGGCGGCGGCTATACCGATCGCCTGGTGCCCGCGCTTCATCGCGCCTATCTGCCGGTCGCGACCTATGTCCTGCTGACCGAGCCGATCACCCACCTCGAAACCGCCATCCGCACGTCGGCCGCCGTCGCCGACGACCGCCGTGCCGGCGACTATTATCGCGTCGTCGATCGCAACCGCCTGCTCTGGGGCGGCTGCATCACGACCCGCACCCGCGATCCCTCCGACTTGGCGCTGTTGCTCCAGCGGCGGATCGTCGCGACTTATCCGCAGCTGGAAGACGTCCGCATCGCGGCGGCGTGGTCCGGGCTCATGTCCTATGCCCGCCATTTGATGCCGCAGATCGGACGACTCTCCGGCGACCGGTCGGGCGGCGTCTGGTATCTGACCGGCTTCGGCGGCCACGGGATGAACACCACCGCCATCGGCGGCCGCGTCATTGCCGAGGCGATCGCCGGCGAGAGCGACCGGATAGATGCTTTTCGACCCTTCGGCCTTGCCTGGAATGGCGGGCCGATGGGCCGCGCCGCCGTGCAGCTCACCTATTGGGCCTTGCAGGCGATGGATGCCTGGCGCGAGCGGAAGAGCCGCAGCGCCGAAGAGGCGTGAGCGCTTGCCTGCGGCGGCATGGCAATGCGATATCTCTCGCTCCATCTCTTCGCCGAAAGTCCCGCATGCTCTCCGCCGACATCATCCGCGCCGCGATCCCCGATGTGCTCGCCGAAGCGCATTTCCCCGAGCTCCCCAACTATTATCGCGGCAAGGTGCGGGAGAACTACGATCTGCCCGCCAAGGATTCCCTGGGCGGCCGGCGCATCCTGATCTCCACCGACCGGCAGAGCGCCTTCGACCAGGTGCTCTCCGCCGTGCCGTTCAAGGGCCAGGTCCTGACCCAGACGGCGCGCTTCTGGTTCGAGGCGACGGCCGACATCTGCCCGAACCATGTGCTCGACTATCCCGATCCCAACGTGGTGGTCGGAAGGCGCCTCGCCATGCTCCCGGTGGAGATGGTCGTGCGTGACTATCTCACCGGCTCCACCGACACCGCGATCTGGCCGATGTATCGCGAAGGCAGGCGCCGGGTCTATGGCGTCGATCTGCCGGACGGCCTGAGGAAGAACGACAAGCTGCCGGCAACAATCTTGACCCCGACCACCAAGGCGGAGCAGGGCGGCCATGATGCGCCGATCACGCCGGAGGAGATCGTCGCCAAGGGCCTCCTGACCCAGGCGCAATGGGACGAGGCGGCGCGACTGTCGCTGGCACTCTTCGCCCGCGGCCGGGAGATCGCGGCGAAGAACGGCCTCATCCTGGTGGATACCAAGTTCGAGTTCGGCCTCGACGGGGAAGGGCGGATCACGCTTGCCGACGAGATCCTTACCCCGGACAGCAGCCGCTACTGGCAAGCGGCCAGCTATGCCGCGCGCCACGCCAAGGGCGAGGAGCCGGAGAGCCTCGACAAGGAGTTCCTGCGGCTCTGGATTGCCGCGCGCTGCGATCCCTATCGCGCGCCGATCCCGCCGATCCCGGAGGAGACACTGGTCGAGTTCGCGGGCAAGTACATCGCGCTCTATGAGACCGTGACCGGCCGCGCCTTTGATGCGCCGTCCGCCGGCGAGCCGGTCAAGGCGCGGATCCGCCGCAACTTGGCGACGTATTTCGGCTAGCGCAGGATGCGCGCATGAGCGAAGCCGCACAACGCGAGACCATCGCCTTCCTCGCCGACCCTGCGAGCCATGGCGGCCAAGCGGTCGAGGCCATCACCACCCACGCCTCGATTGTGTTCCTGGTCGGCGATCGCGTGCTGAAGCTGAAGCGCGCGGTCAAGTACTCCTATCTCGACTTCTCGACGCCGGAGCTCAGGCGGCAGTATTGTGAGACCGAGCTCGCGCTCAACCGCCGCACCGCGCCGCAGCTCTATCTCCAGGTGCTGCCGGTGACGCGGGAAACCGACGGCCGGTTGGCGCTGGGCGGCGCCGGCGCGCCGCTCGACTGGCTGGTGGTGATGAAGCGCTTCCCCCAGGAGGCGCTGTTCAGCCGCCTCGCCGAAGCGGACGGGCTGACGCCTGACCTCATGCGCCGCCTCGCCGACAACATCGCCGCGTTCCATGCGTCCGCGGAGGTCAGGCCGGATTTCGGCGGCGTGGGCGGTGTCACCCAGGTCATCGGCATCAACAGCGAGAATCTCCGTCGCGACGGGCCGCCGCGCATCGACCTCGCCGAGATCGATGCTCTCACCGAGGCCAGCCGCGCAGCGGAGGCCGAGCTCGCGACACTGCTGGAGCGACGCCGCGAGAAGGGTCACACGCGGCGTTGCCACGGCGATCTTCATCTCGGCAATATCTGTCTGATCGACGGCGCCCCGACCCTGTTCGACTGCATCGAGTTCAACGCGTCGATCGCCTCGACCGACGTGCTCTACGATCTCGCCTTCCTGCTGATGGATCTCCGTTACCGCGGCCATGCGACCGAAGCGGCGATCGTCCTCAATCGCTATCTCGACGTGACGGAGGAGAGCGACGGGTTGCCGGCCATGCCGCTCTTCCTCTCGCTCCGCGCCTGGGTCCGCGCCCATGTGACGGCGACCGCGGCGACGCTCGAGAGCTCCGCCGAGAGACGCGAAGCAGACCTTGCCGTCGTCCGTCGCTACTTCGATCTCGCCATGCACTTTCTGAAGCCCCGCCCGCCGCGCCTGCTGGCGATCGGCGGCCTGAGCGGCACCGGCAAGTCGACCGTGGCCGCCGTCGCCGCCGGTGTGGTCGATACCGCGCCCGCGGCGCGGGTCCTGCGCAGCGACGTCGTCCGCAAGCGGCAGTTCGGCGCCGCGCCAGAACAGAAGTTGCCGGCAGAGGCCTATGGCGAGGCGGCGACCGCTCGGGTCTATGCCGTGCTGCTGGAAGAGGCGGCGGCCGCGCTGAAGGCCGGCCGCAGCGTGATCCTCGATTCCGTCGCTGCGAAGCCGGAGGAGCGTGCGTCCTTCGCCGATCTTGCCCGGCGTCTCCGGGTGCCGTTCGACGGCATCTGGCTGGAGGCGCCGGCGGAGGTACTCATGGGCCGCGTCGGCGCGCGGCATGGCGATGCGTCCGACGCCGACCTCGCCATCCTGAGGAAGCAACTCGGCTACGATCTCGGGCCGATGGACTGGCGCCGCGTCGATGCCTCGCCGTCGCCCGAGGCGGTCGCCCAGGCGGTCCTGAAAGCCGTCACCCGGTGACAGCCAGCGCCTCGGTCTTGTCGCGGAGATAGCGGCAGAGCTGCCGCGGGTCGCGCATCTCCTTGAGGGACGCGTAGGGCAGCACGTCGCCGATCGTGGCGCTGAAGCTGCCGCCGATCTTGTTCGCCACTTCGTGCAACAGGTAGGCCATGCGTGCGGTCACGCCGACATGGCTGGCGATCTGGAACATGCGGCTGTTCTGACCGGGGAAGAAGATCGGCACGACATTCGCCTGCGCCTCATGCACCAGCCGCGCAGTGAAGTGTTTCCATTCGAAATCCACCGCCTTCTTTGCGAACAGGCTGGGCGTGGTCGCGACGCCGCCGCCGGGAAAGACGATGATGCAGCCGCCACCCTTGAGATGCGACCGCGCAATGGCGCGGCTCTCGAGGTTGGTCTGCTGTGCCGTCGGCGTCGGGTCGAAGTCGATCGGCAGGATGTAGCTGCGAATCTCCGCATCCGGCGGGTAGAGCCGCGAATTGGTCAGCACCTTGAAATCGCGGCGCACGCGGTTGGCGAGGTGGCCGATCAGCAGGCCGTCGATCAGGCCGAAGGGATGGTTGGCGACGAACACCAGCGGGCCGGTGCGCGGGAGAGCATCGAGCTTCGTCGCGTCATAGGTGAGGCTGAGGCGCATCAGCCGCATCGCCGCTTCCCAGAAGTCGACGGTGCCGCGGAGCTCGGCCTGATAGACGTTGTAGAGCCGCTTCAGCTCGACCTGTCCGGTGGCCGCTTCGATGAGATGGATCAGCAAGCGGGTCAGGCGGCTGTCGCAAGGGCTGGCATAGCTGAGGTCGATCGGGGACGAGGAGGCGGCGGCCATGAGTGATACCCGGGGTAATGTCCGATCCGAGTCCTGTGACAGGATTCATGCACCGGTAACCCTGGTCGGTTACCGGCGTGCCGCAATCCTGTGACCGTTTGATGTCGGCTAGGAGGCCTGGATCAGCCGCGGCCGCCGGCGAGGCGTCGTGCCTCTGGCCGGGCCCGCAGCCGCGCCATGGCGACGATCCCGAAGAGCGGTCCGGGGGCCAGCACGGCGAAGGCATGGCTCCAGCCGATGCGGTCGGCGACCCAGGGCACGAGATGGATGGAGATCATGGTGAGGAGGAATCCCATGCAGGTCTGGATGGTGAGCATGGTGCCGATTCGCTCCGGCGCGGAGAGCTCGGTGATGCTGGCGGAGAACTGCGCGGAATCGGCGATGACACTGATGCCCCAGACGATGCAGAGGGCGACCAAGGGGCCCGGCGCACCGCCGAAGAGATATCCGACCAGCAGCGAGCAGCTGCCGCTGGTGGCAAGCGCAAGCATGGTGACACGGGTCCGGCCCCAGCGGTCGGCGGCGAATCCGCCGATGAGGCAACCGAGGGCGCCCGATCCCACCGTGGCGAAGGCGGCGAGCCGCGCCCAGGTGGCGGCCGTCTCGCCGTTGCCGGAAGCCATGAAGCTCGCCTGCAGGAAGACCGCGATCCAGGCCCACATGGCGTAGAGCTCCCACATATGGCCGAGATAGCCGAGATTGGCGAGCCGCAGCGCGGGCGACCGCCAGGCATCGAGCGCCGCGTCCATGTGGAAGCGCCGCGGCGCCGCGACGTTGGGGCCGAGCCCGGCGAGGTTGATCAGCAAGGCCGAGGCGAGCGCCGCAACGGATGTCGCGCCGATGGTCATGCGCCAGTCGACGCCGCCCAGGGCGTTGAAGAGATGCGGCGACGCCGAACCGAGCGTCAGCGCGCCGACCAGGATTCCCACCAGCAGGCCGAGATCGCCTTTGGCCCAGGTGGCAGCAAGCTTCATGCCGACCGGATAGATCCCGGCCATGGCGGCGCCGGTCAGGAGGCGCAGCAGCGGCACCGCCGCGGAGCTCGGCGGCACGAGCAGGATCAGGCTGTTGGCGGCGCAGGCCACCAGGGCGGAAAGGGTGAAGATCCGACGCGGATCGAAGCGGTCGGCAATGCCGAAGAGAGCGCTGAGGAACGTGCCTGCGACGAAGCCGGCCTGCACCGCGCTGGTGAAGAGCGAGGCGCTGAACTCGTCGATCGCCGCCGACTGGCGCAGGCTGGGGACGACCGCGGTCGCCGAGAACCAGAGCGAGAGCGCCAGGACCTGGGCGCCGGCCAGGGCGGCCAGCGAAGGCCACTTCGATTTCAACATGTTCCTGTCCAGCTTGCGGTCGCGCAAGGATCGGCTATTTTCCCTGTCCCGCCGGATCCGAATTTCACAACGAGGTCCTCCCCATGCCGCTCTCCCTTTACGACGCTTCCGTCCCGGTGTTCCGCCAGATTCTTGGCGCGCTCGCCGCGATCATCGACAAGGCCGCCGCCCATGCGGAGGCGAAGAAGATCGATCCCGCCGTGCTCATCAACGCGCGGCTCTATCCGGACATGTTCCCCTTTCAGCGCCAGGTCTTCATCGCCACCGACTTCGGCAAGGGCGCCAGCGCGCGCCTCGCCGGAGTCGAGGTGCCGAAGTTCGAGGACACGGAAACCACCTTCCCGGAGCTGAAGGCGCGTATCCAGAAGACGCTCGACTTCATCGCAACCTTGAAGCCGGCGCAGTTCGAAGGCGCCGAGACCCGCGACGTCACGATCCAGCTCCGCGGCGGCCAGGAGACCTTCAAGGGCCGCGCCTATCTCTTCCACTTCGCCCTGCCCAACTTCTATTTCCATGCGACCACGGCCTACGATATCCTCCGGCACAACGGCGTCGAGCTCGGCAAGCCGGATTTCATCCACCAGATCATCAAGGATTAGATCATTGGTGTGTCGCGGGCTTAGCCGCAAGTCCGAAAGTGGGACTTCGGTCATCCCCGTGACAGACCCGCCACAGCAGCGCTAATATCCCCGCCAACCGAGACCGGTGCGAAGCCGGCCTGAGTGGCGCGGGAGGGCGCGTGGCATGGATGACAGCGTGAAATCGACTCCGCCGGCAGCCAATAGGTGGCGCCGGTTCGCCGACTGGGATGAGCGGCCGCTGCGGCTCGACCGCTATGCGGTCGAGGATGCGGAGAACGGCTTCGCCGCCTTCACCTCGCCGCACGATCCGAAGCCCGGCCTGGAGATCAAGGGCGGCCGCGTCGTCAGTCTCGACGGCAAGGCCGAGGCCGACTTCGACATGATCGACCTCTTCATCGCCCGGCATCATATCGATCCCGAGATCGCGCCCAAGGCCATGGCCATGCCCTCGGCCGAGCTTGCGCGGATGCTGGTCGATTATCACGTCCCGCGCACCGAGCTGACGCGCCTCGCCCACGGCCTCACCCCGGCGAAGCTCGCCGAGGTGGTGGCGCAGCTGAACGCCATGGAGATCGCCTTCGCCTATTCGAAGATGCGGGCGCGGAAGACACCCGGCAACCAGGGCCATGTCACCAACGCCAAGGATGATCCGCTGCAGCTCGCGGCCGACGCCGCGACCGCGGTCGCCTTCGGCTTCGACGAAATCGAAACCACGCAACGGGTCGCGCGCAACGCCTGGTCCAACGCCGTCGCCTGCGCCGTCGGCGGTGCGGTCGGCCGCTGGGGCACCTTGTTCCAGTGCTCCTCGGAGGAAGCCGAGGAATTGCAGATCGGCATGGCGGGCTTCTCGTCTTACGCTGAGACCGTCTCGGTCTACGGCACCGAGCGGGCCTTTATCGACGGCGACGACACGCCCTGGTCCAAGGCATTCCTCGCCGCCGCCTATGCCTCGCGCGGCATCAAGATGCGCTGCACCTCGGGGGCCGGCTCCGAGCTGCTGATGGGTTTCCATGAATCGAAGTCGCTGCTCTATCTCGAGGCGCGCTGCCTCTGCCTGCAGCGCGCCATGGGCGTGCAGGGGACGCAGAACGGCGGCATCGACGGCGCTCCGGTCACGGCGACCGTCCCCGGCGGCGTGCGCGAGCTGATGGCGGAGAACCTGCTGGCGGTCTGGCTCGACCTCGAATGCGCCTCGGGCAACGACGCCCGGCATTCGGAATCCGAGATCCGGGTCGGCGCCAAGATCCTGCCGGTGCTGATCGCCGGCTCCGACCTCATCTGCTCCGGCTTCGGCACGATCAAGGCCTACGACAACTCCTTCAATCCTTCCTCCTTCAACGGCGAGGAGATGGAGGACTTCCTGGTGCTGCAGCGCGACTTCGAGGCCGATGGCGGCTTGATCCCGGTCGATGAGAGCCGGGTGCTCGACGTGCGCGGCCGCGGCATCGAGGCCCTGGCCGCGGTCTTCGAGGAGCTGAAGCTCTCGACCCCGACCCCGGCCATGAAGGCCAGCGTCCAGGTTGCTTCTGGCTCCGAGGAGACGGAGAGCTATCGGCCGCGCGACGTCACCATCATCAGCGAGGCGATCAAGGGCCGCGGCATCACCGTCGTCGATGTGATCCTCGCTCTTGAGAAGCGCGGCTTCACCGAGGAGGCGCGCAACCTGCTGAACGTGGTGAAGCTCCGCGTCTCGGGCGACTATCTGCAGACTTCCGCGGTCGTACGCGACGGCAAGGTGATCAGCGCGGTCAACGACCCGAACGACTATGCGGGGCCCGGCACCGGCTACCGGCTGGCGGAGGCGCGCCGCCAGGAGATCAACCATATCCGCGATGTGCTCGACCGCGAGGCCGTGCTGCGCGACCAGAGCCGCCACGCCAAGGCCGAGGGCCGCCGGATCGTCTATCGCGATGCCGGCCCGGCGGAGCCCGGAACGGATCCCTTGGAGGTCGTCGTCGGCATCAGCCCCGCCTTCGGCCTGAAGCTCTACCAGACCACCGCCGGGCATTCCCTGGCGGCCGTCCTGAAGGAGATCAGCGCCGGCATCCGTTCGAAGGGCGGCAAGCCGCGCATCGTGCGTTTCCGCCACACGGCGGATACCTCGTTCCTGGGCCTGAGCGCCGCCGGCGTCGCCGGATCGGGTGTGGGCATCGGCATCCAGGCCAAGGGCACAGCGGTCATCCATCAGAAGGGCCGCCTGCCGCACCAGAACCTGGAACTCTTCTCCAACGCCCCCATCACCAAGCTCGAGCACTACCGCCGCTTCGGCGAGAACGCCGCCACCTACGCCAAGGGCGAGCTGCCGGACCCCGTCGTGGTCACCAACCACGGCGAGGCGATGGGCGCCCGCTTCCACGCCCAGACCGCGCTCATCTATGCGATCGAGACTTCGCTCACCGTCGAGGGCGCCAAGCCGGAAGAGGTCGAGGTGAAGTTGCTGGA
>DATKNM010000087.1:0-8367 GCA_035541335.1 Binatia bacterium | reverse complement strand
CTCTGCCAGCCTTTGATGGCGCTGCGATTGCCCTTTGATTTCAGGGCCTTTGCTGCTCCTGCAGCCAGAATGCCACTGGCGGGGGGAAAGAATTCTGGTACAGTTAACGTGATCGGCTGAATCCGCGACAGGGTGGGAAATTTTCCCTCTGGTTGCCCTTTGTTGGGTTCCGGCCAACGGGATTGCGGATGCCAGACGTGCGTTACCTGCGTGGAGCCGGTGCCGGGACATTGCCCGGGACCCGTTTCTTCCTGTTGCTTGTCGCGGGTTCGGTCCTCGCTTTGGCCGCCTGCTCCAGCACGGGCACCCTTTCCCCGTCCGACGCCTCCCGGCAGCTCGACCACGATATGTTCGTGACCGGTTTCGAGGACATCGACGAGGTCTACATCACCCGCCCCGATATCGGCGCCATGGCGCTCGCGAGCGTGCAGCAGCTTTCGGCGATCGATCCCGACGTCACCGCCCGGCGCGAAGGCGACACCTTCGAGCTCCTGGTCAAGGACAGGCCGGTCGAGAACATCGCGGTCAGCGACGGCATGGACCCGAGGCACTGGGGCGAGGCGACCGCTGACCTCCTGGACGAGGCGCGGGCCGATTCCGACAAGCTCGCGGCGACTTCCAGCGAGAAGCTCTACGAGGCGATGTTCTCCGGCATCATCGCCAAGCTCGACCAGTTCTCGCATTACGCCTCTGCCGCCAACGCGACCGACCTCCGCGCCCAGCGCGACGGCTTCGGCGGCGTCGGCGTCACCATCTCGGTCGAGGACAACGAGGTCCGCGTCGTCTCGGTGATGCACTACACGCCGGCCGACCGGCTCGGCGTGCGCCGCGACGACCTCATCACCGAGATCGACGGTACGCCGACCGGCGGCATGACCCAGCGCGACGTGGTCGATCGCCTGCGCGGCCCGGTCGGCAGCCGGGTCAACCTCACCCTCCAGCGCAAGGGCCAGGACGACCCGATCCAGGTCTCGCTGATCCGCGCGCTGGTCGTGCCCGAGACGGTGGCCTATCAGCGCGAGGGCGACGTCGCCTATTTCCGCATCTACAGCTTCAACTCCGGCACCACCGAGACCTTGAAGCGCGAGCTCCGCGACGCCAAGGCCGAGATCGGCGAATCGCTCCGCGGCTACATCCTCGATCTCCGCGGCAATCCCGGCGGCCTCCTCAACCAGGCAGTCTCGACCTCGAACCTGTTCCTCGACCACGGCCGCATCGTCTCCACCATCGGCCGCCATCCCGACAGCCACCAGTTCTTCGAGGCCTCGGAGGGCGACATCGCCGACGGCAAGCCGATCATCGTCCTCATCGACGGCAACTCCGCTTCCGCCGCGGAGATCGTCGCCGCCGCGCTGCAGGACAACGAGCGCGCGGTGCTGGTCGGCACCAACTCCTACGGCAAGGGCACGGTGCAGAACGTGATGACCTTGCCGAACCGCGGCGAGATGGCGCTCACCTGGGCCCGGTACCACGCGCCGTCGGGCTATACGCTGCATCATCTCGGCGTGCTGCCCACGGTCTGCACCGCCGGCCAGCATGACGCCGGCAAGCTGATCGCCGACCTCGCCGCAGGAAGGCTGCAGCAGGTGCCGACGGTGAAGCGCAACACCGTGGCGCCCGACGACATCCCAGGCATGGATGCGCTCCGCAAGACCTGCCCGGCGCGCCGCGAAGCCGATCCCGTCGACCTCGAGACCGCGATCCGCCTGCTCAATCGCCCGACGCTGTTCGCCGAGGCGATCCAGCTCGCCGCCCCGCCGGTCCTCTCCGCCAGCGATCCCAACGCCGCCGCCAAGCAGGAACCCTACCTGCAGCCGTAAAGAAGGCTGTTGTTGCTGTGGCCGTGAACTTCGCCTAAGCGATCTTCATGGCTGATCCCGCGCGCAATCTTTCATCCCCCGTCCGTCCCGCCGACGCCGCAGGGCTGGTGCTGATCCGCGCCGCGCGGAACGCCGAGCCGGAGATCCTGCTCGGGCGGCGGCATATGCGGGCAGGCTTCCTGCCGGACATCTACGTGGTCCCCGGCGGCCGGGTGGATGCTTCGGATAGCCGGCCCAGCGGCTTCCCGGAATCCCTCGCCCCCGGCGTCGCCACGTCGCTGGCGAGCGGCGGCAGCCGGCGCCCTGCTCTCGCCTTCCCGCGTGCCGCCCTGCGCGAGACCTTCGAGGAGACCGGGCTGCTGGTCGGCACGGCCGGCACCGCGGCGCGCACGCCCGCGCTGCCGGTCTGGCAGGCTTACGCCGCCGCGCGCCTCGTCCCGGACTTCGCCCAGCTCGATTTCATCTGCCGGGCGATCACCCCGGTCACCTCGAAGCGCCGCTACAACACCCGCTTCTTCCTCGGCGACGGGGCCTTGGCGCGGGGCGAGGTCCGTGGGGACGGCGAGCTCGAGGACCTCGGCTGGCGGCCGGTTTCGGCGCTTTCCGGGCTCAACATCGTCGATGTGACCGAATACGTGCTCCAGGAGGCCCTGCGCCGCTGGCGGGCCAGGGCCGAGGGAAACGGCCATCCGGCCGGCATCGAACCACCCAAGTTATTGAATTATCGAAAAGATATCATGACCCTCTCGCGCCATCGGGCACGCCCCGGTTGAACCCGGCAGGCTTGACTTGGCCGGAACTCCCGCTATGTTGCCGCCAACTTTTGAACCTTTAGCTTTCGAGATCGCATCATGGCGAAGCAGGCAACGATCCTGGTCAAGCTGGTGAGCACCGCCGACACCGGCTTCTACTATGTCACCAAGAAGAATCCGCGCTCGACCACCGAGAAGCTGGAATTCCGCAAGTACGATCCGGTGGTGAAGAAGCACGTCGCGTTCAAGGAAGCGAAGATCAAGTAGCATCGGTCCGGCCCTGCCGTGCTTTTGCAAAAGGGGCGGTCACGCCCCTTTTTGATTTCAGGATCCTTCTTCCGATGATTGCGCTCTCCCCGCTGGAGCAGGTTCCGCTCGGCATCGACCGGCGCGAGGTCGAGCGGCTGTTTACGCCCTTCACCCGGGTCGACGATGTCGCCTGGCAGCGCCGCTTCGAAAAGCGCAACCGCAAGGTCTGGCGCCAGTATCTCAACCGCCGCCTCTTCCCCTGGCGTGGCGAGGGCCGCCGCATCGGCGCCGCGGTCGCGCGGGAATATGGCGCCGAATGGCAGAGCATCGATCACCGGAGCTACAGCCTCGACGCGCCGCCGGAGCCGCGCAGCCTCTGGCACTGGGGTGACCGGCGCTGGTTCGCCAGCAACCGCGGCGGCACCCGCGTCCGCCAGCTCCTCCTCATCCGCGTGCTCGACCTCCTGAAACCGCGCCGCGTGCTCGAGGTCGGCTGCGGCAACGGCATCAACCTGCTGCTGCTGGCGGGCCGTTTCCCGGAGGTCGCGTTCGCCGGCATCGATCTCACGCCGGAAGGAATCGCCGCGGCGAAGGGCGTGCAGGAGCATCCGCTGCTTCCGCCGCATCTCCAGGCCTTCGCGCCGTTGTCTCTCACCGACCCCGCCGCTTTCCGCCGCGTCGACTTCCGGCAAGGCGATGCAACGGCACTTCCTTTTGCAGCGAAGAGTTTCGACCTTGTCTTCACCTCGCTGGCTCTGGAGCAGATGGAGCACGTCCGCCCGCAGGCGCTCGGCGAAATCGCCCGCGTCGCCGCCGGCAATGTCTTCATGATCGAGCCCTTTCGCGAGGCGAATGCGAGAGGCATCGCCCGTCGCTACGTCGTCGCCCGCGACTACTGGCGCGGCCGCATCGCCGACCTGCCGGGTCACGGCCTCGAGCCCCTCTGGGCGACGACCGACATGCCGCAGGAGGCGTTCTTGAACGCCTGCGCCGTGCTGGCGAAGGCGACCGGATAGCAAATCCCGATCTTACGGCATCCGTTCGCTGATCTCGGTCACGAACTTCCGGCGCATCGCCCGGGCGAAGTCCTGATAGCCCTGGGCCGGCAGGGTGAAGGCGGACGGGCCGCCGATCACGTTCTCCTTGTACCAGCCCTCCAGCGTAAGCGCCTCGTTGCCTTCCAGGATCGGCATGCCGTTGATGGTGATGCCCGACGCCACCAATTGATCGCGCAGGGCATCGACCGGCGGCGTCAGGTTGCAGTTGTCGCGGCCGTCGGAGGAAACATCGACCACCTGGCGCGTCGCCGGGGCGGGGAGGAACGGCAGCACCTTGTCCTGCACCAGTTCGAGCGCCCGCGACATGCAGGTGAAGTCACTGCCCTGCCGCGGCGCATGGCGCACCTTTTCGGCAAAGGCGGCGGCATCCTCGCCGCGCGTGATGAGGGTCCAGGGCACGCTCACCACGGCCCGGTCGGACCACTCCACCAGCGTTACGAACATCGCGTGATGCGGTCCGGCGAGGATCGCCTGCTCGACCTCCACATCGTCGAACGCCTTGGCGATGCCCTCCATCTGCAGCTCATAGCGCTCGTCATCGACCGAGCCTGAGACATCGACCACCAGCACCAGCGCGGTATCGACCATCTCCGTCGCGGCGCGGGCCGGCGCCGGCACATAGGCGAGCGTCGCCGCCACCAGCAGCGCCGATTCAATAGATCGCCCGGTCCCGGTTCTTGGCATGATCCAACCCCTTGGCTTGGGTGAGACCGACGACGCCGCGGAGGACCGCACCGTCGAGATCGGCGCCGGTCAAATCGGCACCGGTGAGGTCGGCATCGGTCAGATCGGCGCCGGAGAGATTGGCGCCGGTCAGGATGGCGTCGCGCAAGTTCGCCTTCACCAGCTTCGCAAAGCTGAGCCGCGCCGAAGAAAGCTCCGCCCCGGAGAGGTCGGCGCCGGTGAAGTCGCTGCCCGAGAAATCGTTCCACAGGATCCATTCCAGGCGCGCACGTTCACCGCTGGTCCGGATGTGGCTCAAGTTGGCGCCGCGGAAGTCGACCCGTGCCAGCGGCGCCATGATGAGCGCGCCCGAGAGGTTGGCGCCGGCGAAGGTCGGCGCCTCGGAGCGGTTCGCGGCATCCAGCGTCGAATAGGCCGCGGCGCCATAAAGCGTGGCGCGCGCCAGGTTGGCGCCGGTGAAGTTCGTCGTGGTGATGATAGTGTGGTCGAGGCTGGACCCGGAGAGATCCGTGCCGGCGAGATTCGCGCGGGCGAGGTTTGCGCCGTAGAGATCGGCGCCGCTGAGCTTAGCCTGCTTGAAATCGAGATCGCTGAGATCGAGGCCGCTCAACTCGGCATGGGAGAGATCCGGCGCCGTGCCGCCCGTCGCCTTCACCAGGATTTCGGAGATTTGCTTGACCGTCAGCGTATCGGCGGCCGCAGCGCCGAGCATCGTCGGCGCGCCGAGCAGCAGAACGAGGGCCGATGCGAAACGTGCGATGCGTGCCATGCTGCCCGCGCCGATCGGAATATGCCGGCAAGCTTAGCCGATCCGACCGGGCACTGCCATCCCGGGCGGGCTGTCTCCTCCGTTGGAACGAGGCGAAGCGGGTTAGAGCAGAGACCCGGGATCGGCGACCGCCTGGTTCCGGCCGCCTTCCTTGGCGCGGTAGAGGGCGGCGTCGGCCATCTTGATCAGCTCTTCGCCGGGCATCTCGATGCTGGTGGCGGCGACGCCGACCGAGACGGTGACGGTGAGGCCGCCGTTGGGCGCGCCCTCGACCTGCATCGGGGTTTCGCCCACCTTCTTCACCAGGCGCTCGGCGACCCTCAAGGCCGTCTGGCCGTCGGTGTCGGGCAGGAAGGCGACGAATTCCTCGCCGCCCATGCGAGCCAGCATGTCGATGTTGCGCATGCAGGCGGTGGCGCGCTGGCCGAACTGCTTCAGCACCTCGTCGCCCGCGGCATGGCCGAAGGAATCGTTCACGGACTTGAAGCGGTCGAGGTCGCAGACCAGAACGCCGAGGGTCTTGCCGGTGGCGGCGACCCGCCGCATCAACCCGTCCAGGTGCCGCATCGCGTAGCGCCGGTTATAGAGCCCGGTCAGGGAGTCGGTGAGGGCCAACGACAGGCTGCGCTCGTAGTTGGCACGCAGGCGATCCTGGTAGCGGCGGCGGCGGATCTGGATCCGGACCCGCGCCAGCAGCTCGTTGGGATCGATCGGCTTCATCAAGTAGTCGCTGGCGCCGATGTCGAGCCCCTTGATCAGGCGCGGCATGTCGTAGTCTTCGACGATGAGGAGGATCGGCACCTGCCGCGTCTCCTCCTGAGAGCGGAGATGGGAGCAGAGCCGGAGCCCGTCCTCCCCGGCCACCTGGATGTTGGTGATGATGAGGTCATGGCGCGCCTTCGAGGCGCCTTCCATGCCCTTGCCGATCGAATCCGCAACCTCGACCTTGTTGCCGTCGCCCGCGAGCACGTTGACGATCCGTTGCGCCGCCGGCTGGAAGCTCTCCACGAGGAGGATCTCGGCGTTGCGGTCGTCCTCGGGAGCAGGCTCGCTGTCGCCGGTCAGGATGTCGAACTGGCCGGAGGTCTGCTCGCGCATCCGCCATTCGTCCATCATCATCTTCAGGCGAACAAGGCTGCGCACCCGGGCGAAGAGTGCGAGGTCATTCACGGGCTTGGTCAGGAAATCATCGGCCCCGGCCTCGAGGCCGCGCACACGGTCGCTGGGATCGCTCAAGGCGGTCACCATGACGACGGGCAGGAAACGGGTCTTGGGGTTGGCGCGGATCCGGCTGCAGACCTCGAAGCCGTCCATCTCCGGCATCATGACGTCCAGGAGCACGATATCGGGGGCGTTGCGCTCGATGATCTCCAGCGCCTCGGAACCGCTGGAAGCGGTCACTACCTCGAAATATTCGGCTGCGAGCTTGGCCTCCAACAGCCGCACGTTCGCGGCGATGTCGTCGACCACCAGTATGCGTGCCGACATGCCCGGCTACTGCAGGAAGCGATCGACGGTTTCCAGGAACTGCACGACGGAAATCGGCTTCGCGATGTAAGCCTCGCAGCCCCCTTCGCGGATCTTCTCCTCGTCGCCCTTCATGGCGAAGGCGGTGACGGCGATGATCGGGATCGCCTTCAGGTTGTCGTCTTCCTTGATCCACTTGGTGACTTCCAGGCCGGAGACCTCCGGCAGCTGGATGTCCATCAGGATCAGGTCCGGCTTGTGCTGGCGCGCGAGCTTCAGCGCCTCCATCCCGTCCTTGGTCTGCAGGATGTTGTAGCCGTGGGCCTGGATGAGGTCGTGGAAGAGCTTCATGTTGAGCTCGTTGTCCTCCACAATCAGGATCGTCTTCTCCGCGGCGCGCTTGCGCTTCTCTTCGGGAGAAAGTTGCGTCTTGTCACTCATGGCCCCTCCAGCGAGCGCTGATCGCGGACGCTCCCCCCGCTTCCCCAAATGGGCGGAAACCAGCGCCCAGCGGCACGAAACCGAGCGTTTTGTGCTGCCGAACAAAATATAAACTATGATAATGAATGAATACTTTATTTTCAAAGGCCGAAATGCCTCGATGTGCAGCGGCAAATATGAAAATTTGCCATATCGGACGGGCGCTTGGCCCGATCGGAAGCCTAGCCCATCGGCCCGCCGGCGGCCGGTTTCGCGTGACCGAACGCTGAGACAAGTCCCGACCGGGCGCGCCGCATGAGCGCCGATCAGGCCGGCGGGTTCTGTCGCGACTGCGGCGCCGACGTGGCACCCGGGGAGCGCCGTTGCCGGTCGTGCCGCTCGACCCGGATCGCGCGCCATCCAGAGCTCGACCGATTATCGATCGCCCATATCGATTGCGACGCCTTCTACGCCGCGATCGAGAAGCGGGACAATCCGGCCCTGCGCGACGTGCCGCTGATCATCGGCGGCGGCCATCGCGGCGTGGTCTCGACCGCCTGCTACATCGCCCGCATGTCGGGGGTGCGTTCCGCCATGCCGATGTTCCAGGCGCGGAAGCTCTGTCCCCAGGCGGTGGTGTTGCCACCCGCCATGTCGAAATACCAGCAGGTCGGCCGCGAGGTGCGGGCGCTGATGCTGGAGCTGACACCGCTCGTCGAGCCACTCTCCATCGACGAGGCCTTCCTCGACCTCTCCGGCACCGAGAAGCTGCACCACATGACCCCGGCGCGGTCGCTGAACAAGCTTGCCTTGAAGATCGAGCGCGAGATCGGCATCACCGTCTCGATCGGCCTCAGCCACAACAAGTTCCTGGCGAAGATCGCCTCCGATCTCGACAAGCCGCGCGGCTTCTCGGTGATCGGCCGGGCCGAGACCCTGGACTTCCTCGCCGGGAAACCGGTCTCGCTGATCTGGGGCGTCGGCAAGGTGATGCGCGAACGCCTGGCCCAGGACGGTATCTCGACGATCGGCCAGCTCCAGGGCATGGATGAGACCGACTTGGCGAGGCGCTACGGCAAGATGGGCAGCCATCTCTTCCACCTCGCCCGCGGCGAGGACCGGCGGCCGGTCGATCCCGAGGGCGAGGC
>DATKNM010000086.1:0-5605 GCA_035541335.1 Binatia bacterium | reverse complement strand
TCAGCGGATGGATGTAGCTCTCATAGAGCACGCCGAGGATGATGTAGACGGTGAGGATCGCCGCCAGGATCAGATAGGGCTCGCTCCGGAGCGAATCCTGGAACGCCTGGGCATTGCCCTGGAAGGTGCCGAGCATCGCCGGCGGCGCGCCGATCGACTTGACCGCGTCCTCGACCGCATTGACCGCATCGCCCAGCGCAACGCCGGGCGCGAGGTTGAAGGACAGGGTCACCGCCGGAAACTGGCCCTGGTGGCTGATCGAGAGGAAGCTGGTCTTCTGGGTATCGTATTTGGCGAAGGTCGAGAGCGGGACCTGCTGGCCGGTCAGCGGTGATGTGATGTAGATCCGGTCGAGGGTCGCAGGATCGCCCTGGAGCTTGGGATCGATCTCCAGGATCACGTGATAGCTGCTGCGCTGGGTGAAGTATTGCGTCACTTGGCGCTGGCCGAAGGCGTCATTCAGCGTCTGGTCTATGAGCTGCGGCTGGATGCCGAAGCGTGCCGCCTGGTCGCGGTCGATCGAGAGCGAGAGCGTGCCGCCGCCGGTCTGCTGGTCGCTGGCGACGTCGCGGAGCTGAGGCAGAGACTTCAGCTTCTCCAGGATCTTCGGCGCCCAGGTGTTGAGCTCGCCGATATCGGCGTCCTGGAGCGTGTATTGATACTGGGTGCGGGCGAGGCGACCGCCGACGTTCAAATCCTGCGCCGACTGCATGAAGAGGGCGATGCCCTTGATGGCGGCGAGCTTCGGCCGCAGGCGGGCGATGATCTCGTCCGCGCTGGCGGTGCGCTGATCCCGCGGCTTCAGGGTGATGAAGACGTTGCCGGTGTTGAAGGCGCGGGCGCCGCCGATCGCCGAGCCCCAGGAGGCGACGTCCGGGTCCTGCGAGACCACGTCCAGCACCTGCTGCTGCAGCCGCGTCATTTCCGCGAAGGAGACGTCCTGCGCCGCCTCTGAGAAGCCCGTGATGTTGCCGGTGTCCTGCTGCGGGAAGAAGCCCTTCGGCACCTCGACATAGAGCACGCCGGTGGCGATCGCGGTCAGGAAGAACACGATCAGGGTCGGGAAGCGGTGTCGGAGCACGATGTCGAGCCCCCGCGCGTAGATCGCCAGCAGCCCGTCGAAGAAGCGCTCGACCTGGCGGTAGAGCCAGTTGTGGCGGCGGTGCTTCTCGTCCTTCAGGAAGATCGCGCACATGGTCGGCGTCAGCGTGAGCGAGACCAGGGCGGAGATCGCGATGGTCATGGTGACGGTGACGGCGAACTCCCTGAACAAACGTCCGATGATGCCGCCCATCAGCAGCAGCGGGATGAAGACGGCAACCAGCGAGACGCTGATCGAGACGATGGTGAAGCCGATCTCGCCGGCGCCCTTGATTGCCGCCTGCTTCGGGCTCATGCCGTCCTCGATGTGGCGATAGATGTTCTCCAGCATGACGATCGCGTCATCCACCACGAAGCCCACCGCAATGGTGAAGGCCATCAGGGAAAGATTGTCGAGGCTGTAGCCGACCGCATACATGAGGCCGGCGGTGGCGACCAGTGCTAGCGGTACCGTGACCCCCGGGATGACCGTCGCCCAGAAGTTCCTGAGGAACAGGAAGATCACCATGACGACGAGGGCGATGGTCAACAGCAGCGTGAAGTCCACGTCCTGGACCGAGGCCTTGATCGTCGTGGTCCGGTCCACGACCTTATCGACCTTGATGGAAGGCGGGATGGAGAGCGTGATCTGCGGCAGCCTTGCCTCGATGTTGGCGACGGTGTCGATCACGTTGGCGCCCGGCTGCTTGAAGATGACCAGCAGCACGCCGCGCTTCTCGTTGCCCCAGGCGGCGACCTTGGCATTCTCCGGCCCGTCCACCGCCGTGCCGATGTCATGGACACGGATCGGCGCGCCCTTGCGATAGGCGATGACCACGTCGTTCCAGGGTGAGGCGGTGGTGAGCTGGTCGTTGTCGTAGATCGTGAAGTTGCGCTTGTCGCCGTCGATCGAACCCTTGGCGGCATCCACCGTCACGGTGGAGATCACATTGGCGACGTCGTCCAGCGAAAGGCCGAGGGCGGCCAGCTTCGCCGGATTGATCTGCACCCGGACGGCGGGCTTGGTCTGGCCGCCGATCACCACCTGGCCGACGCCGGGAAGCTGCGAGACCTGCTGCGCCAGCACGTTCTCCGCATAGTCGTCCACCGAGGTCAGCGGCAGCACGTCGGAGTGGACGATATAGGCCATGATCGGCGGGTCGGCCGGATTGACCTTGCGGTAGGAGGGCGGGCTCGGCAGGTCCTTCGGCAACTGCCCCGCTGCGGCGTCGATCGCCGACTGGATGTCCTGGGCCGCGGCGTCGATGTTGCGGTCGAGGTCGAACTGCACCGTGATCTGGGTGCCACCGAGCTGGCTGCTCGATGTCATCTGCGCGACGCCGGGGATCTCGGAGAACTGCTGCTCCAGCGGCGTCGCGACGGTGGAGGCCATGGTCTCGGGGCTGGCGCCGGGCAGCGATGCGTTGACCGAGATGGTCGGGAAATCGATCTGCGGCAGCGGCGCCACCGGCAGCAGCGGATAGGCGACGGCGCCCGCCAGCAGCACGCCCAGCATGATCAGCGAAGTGGCGATCGGCCGCTCGATGAAAGGGGTCGAGATGCTCATGGTGTGGCGGTTCGACTGGCCGCCGCGTCCTGGGCAGGCGTCACCGCGGTGGTGCGGACCGGCGAGGGCTGCACGGCGGCGCCGGGTTGCAGCTTATATTGGCCGGCGGTCACCACCTGCTCGCCGGGGGTGAGGCCGTCGGCGATCTCGGCCACGTCGCCGTTGTTGACGCCGATGTGGATCTTTCGTGCTTCCACCGTCGCATCCGGCTTCACCACATAGGCGAAGAGGCCGTTCGGCCCGCGCTCGACCGCGACGGAGGGGATGGTGAGGGCGTTGTGCTCGGTCCCGAGCAGCAGTCGCACGTTCACGAAGCCGCCCGGCCAGAGCGTGTTGTCCGGGTTTGGGAACTCGGCCTTGAAGCGCGCCGTGCCGGTGGTCTGGTCGATCATGTTGTCGGCCAGCACCACCGTGCCCCGGTCGAGCACGGTCTTGTCGTCGCTGGCAAACGCCGTCGCCTGGACCGAACCCGAGGCCATCGCCTTGGTGACGGCGACGAGCTGCTCCTCGGGCAGCGTGAACACCACCGTGATTGGATGGATCTGGGTGATCACCACGATGCCCGTCGTGTCGGTGGCGTGGACGATGTTGCCCTGGTCGACCAGGCGGAAGCCGGTGCGGCCGTCGAGCGGTGCCTTGATGGTGGTGTAGTCGAGCTGGGTCCGGGCGTTGTCGATCGCCGCCTGGTCGCCCTGGATCGCCGCCTGGGTCTGGGTCACCAAGGCGCGCTGGGTGTCGACCTGCTGATGGGTCGCGAAGTCCTTCTTCTCGAGATCGAGGAAGCGCTGCAGGTCGAGCTGGTCGTTCTGCAGCTGTGCGACGTCCTCGGTCTTCTTGGCGACCGCCTGGTCGAGCGCCGCCTGGAAGGGGCGGGGATCGATCTCAGCCAGGAGATCGCCGGCCTTCACGTCCTGGCCTTCGTTGAACGCGATCTTCTGAATCTGGCCATCGACCCGCGCGGTCACCGTCACGGTGTTCAATGCCTGCACCGTGCCGAGCCCGGTCAGATAGACCGGAATATCCCGCCGCCGCGCAGCGGCGACATCGACCGGAATGGCAGCCGGCTTCGCCGGCGGCAGGTTCGCCCGCGCCGGCGCATCGCTCCAGCGGCTCCAGGCAAGGGCGCCGCCTGCGCCGAGCGCGATCAGCGGAACCAGCGTCTTCCATCTCATCTCGGGAACCCTCGGTCGGTTCAATCCAGCCGAACCGGTCGCTGCGGCGTTATACCCGCAGCGTTGCGATTCACCCGTTCGATTCCCTGACAGTGGATGAACGCATCGACAGGGCGACAGCCTTCGCTGAAATCAGCTCTGCGGCCGAAAGTTCAATTCGTTTTTGTGTAACAGCGGGCAACAATTCCGTGACGATGAACGGCATCGATGCCGCTCTGCTGCGCAGTTGAATTCGGCTCACATCCAATTCACATCCGCGCGAGCATCGCCTCGAACTCGTCGAGAATCGGCACCTGGCCCTTCTGGATTCGCTGCCGCGCTTCGTCGAGGTCGAACCACGCGGCGCGGTCGACTTCGGGGAAGCTCTGCATCTTCCCCGACTTCGGCGGCCACTCCATCTCGAAGAGGTTGCTGTGGACCCTGGCGACGTCGAGATCGCCGGCGACGGCGAAAGCGTGGATCACCTTGTGGCTCGGCTGCTTCAACGGCGTGAGCGCAAGGAACTCGCCCTCGATCGGGGTGCCGATCTCCTCCGCGAACTCGCGCCTTGCTGCGGCGAGGGGTTGCTCGTCCTCCAGGAACTCGCCCTTCGGGATCGACCAGACGCCATCGTCCTTCTTCGCCCAGAACGGCCCTCCGGGATGGGCCAGCAGCACTTCGACCCCGGCCTTGCCGTGCCGGTAGACCAGGAGACCCGCGCTCTGCTTCGCCATGCCGCAGCTCCTAAGTGGCTCGCGAGGCTCGCCTTTCCCGCCCGAAGCCGGACTCACCGTTTCGTCACCGCGGGCGGCGGCAAACTGCGCCATAATCTAACCGAACTCTTCGGCTAGGGCTCAGGCTCCTTCAGGCCGGGCCAAGGGAGTCGCCTCGATGCACTGTTCTCATCTCCGCGCGGCCGCGCTCGCCTTCGTTCTTGCCGGTACCCTGGCCGCGCCGGCACACGCGCAGGAGTCCACGCAGCCGACGCCCGAGGATGCGCAGAAGATGGCGGTCGAGGGCCTGAGCAAGCTCCTGCAGGCGCTCGACCTCTTCGTGAAATCGGTGCCGCAATATTCCGCGCCGGAGGTGCTGCCCAACGGGGACATCATCATCCGCCGGGTCCATCCCGATCAGGCGCCCGAAGCGCCCACGCCGCCGAAGGGCGGCGGAGATTCGACCAACACCTGAGGCACGCTGGCGTTCTTCAGGTCTCGTAGGACAGGATCGACGTGAACGGGACGTCGAGCTTGGTGCGACCCATCAGGAACGTGAGCTCGATGATCGACGCCGCGGCGACCACTTCGGCGCCGACGCGGCGCAGCAGCTGGATCGCGGCGCCCATCGTGCCGCCGGTCGCCAGCAGGTCGTCCAACACCACCACGCGCTCGCCGGGTTCGATCGCATCGGCCTGCACCTCGACCACGTCCTGGCCGTATTCCAGATCGTAGTTGTGGCGGATGACTTCGCCGGGAAGCTTGCCGCGCTTCCTGACCATCACGAAGCCGATGCCGAGCAGATAGGCAAGCGGCGCCGAGACCAGGAAGCCGCGGCTCTCGATCCCGACCAGCTTGTGCGGCTGGTAGGGCGCGATCGCGACCCGCAGGCGATCGACCGTCTCGCGCCAGGCTTCGGGCTCAATCAGCAAGGTCGAGATGTCGTAGAACAAGATTCCCGGCTTCGGGAAATCCGGGACATGGCGGACATGCGCCTTCAGGTCGAATTCGGGCTTCATCAGGGTTCCGAGACTGGCTTGCGGTGGGATCGAGGCTGTATAAGCCATTTGCCGGGCGGGTAAAAGTCCCGGTTT
>DATKNM010000085.1:0-10848 GCA_035541335.1 Binatia bacterium | reverse complement strand
ACGATCGTGATGCCGGACGACGCGCCGCGCATCAAGATCGCCAACACCAAGGCATTGGGCGCCGAAGTCGTGCTCTACAAGCGGCACTCGGAATCGCGCGAGGAGATCGCGGCGGCGATCGCCGCCAAGAACGGCGCCGTGATGGTGCCACCCTACGACGATCCCGCGATCATGGCCGGCCAGGGCACGGCGGGCCTCGAGCTCTGCGACCAGGCGGAGGCGCTGGGCTTGAAGCCGGACGTCGTCGCCACGCCGATCAGCGGCGGCGGCCTTCTCGCCGGAGTGGCCACCGCGGTCAAGCACCGGTTCCCAGCCGTCGAAGTGCTGGGCGCGGAGCCCCAGGAGTTCGACGATCTCGCAAAATCGCTGGCGGCGGGCACGCAGGTCGCCAATCGGCCGGGCGCCTCCTCGATCTGCGACGCGCTGATGGCGCCGCAGCCCGGCGCGCTCACCTTCCCGGTGCACCGCGCCCTGGTCTCGGGCGCGCTGGCGATCTCCGACGCCGACGTGCTCCGGGTCATGAAGTTCGCGCTGCTGCGCTTGAAGCTGGTGATCGAGCCGGGCGGCGCCGCAGCCCTCGGCGGCGTGCTGATGTCGCGGGAGAAGTGGCGCGGCAAGACCGTCGCCGTGGTCGCGTCCGGCGGCAATGCCGATCCCGACACGCTGAAGCGCGCGCTGGATTCCGAAGACTTGCCGATCGGGTAGCCGGCGCGATCAAGCGATCGCGCGCCGCGATCAGTTCACCGCGGCCTTGTCGGTCGGAAGGATCGGCTCGGTGGTGGTGAGGCCGATCACCCGGTCCTTGGGCTTGTTGTTCGCGGCCGTCCTCGGCTCCAGCGAGGGCGCGACCGGGGCGGATTCGATCCGCTTGCACATGCCTTCCAGGAAGGCGCCCTGCTCGATCGACAGGCTCTTGTGCAGGATGTCGCCGGTGACCCGCGCGCTCTTCTCGAGGGTCACGTTGTCGGCGCGGATCTGGCCGTTGACGACACCGCAGATCTTCACGTTTTCGGCCTGAATCGCACCATGTACCGTGGCCGCCTGACCAACCGTGACATTGCGGCTCTGGATGTCGCCTTCGACCCAGCCGTCGATCTGGATGTCGCCGCTGCAGACCATATCGCCGTTGATCCGGAGATCCGGGCTGATGATCGAGGGGATGCTCGACTTCGGAAGCGGCTTGGCGCCATCCATAGCCGAAGGGGCGGACGGGCTGTTCTGCCTGTTAGCCTTTGAAAACATAGCGACCTGCCTTCAAGAAGCCCATGGGATCGAGCGGTTTGTCCTCAAACCGCACTTCATAATGCACGTGCGCCCCGGAGCTCCGGCCCGAATTGCCGAGCTTGCCGATGGTCTGGCGATAATCCACCAGATCACCCTCCTTTACCAGGACGGAATCGAGATGGGCGTAGACCGTATGGATGCCGAGGCCGTGGTCGATCTCGATGCAGCGGCCGTAGCTGCCGCGCCAGCCGGCGAACACCACCTTTCCGGGAGCGGTCGCCAGAATGTCCGAATGGATGGCATCCACCAGGTCGAGCCCCTCGTGGATGGCGCTCTCGCCGTTGAAGGGGTCCATCCGCTCGCCGAAACCACTCGAAATGTAATAATGGTCAACGGGAGCCGAAAGCGGCATGGACCGCAGGATCACCTGCAGCTTCTCCCAGCGTCCCACCTCGTCGTCCAGGGTGGCGACGCTCTCCAGCAGCTTGCGCTCGTTCGCGTCCTTGGTGTCGGTCAGGGCCGGGATGAAGGGACCGCCCTGGGCGGCGCTTTGCTCGTCGGTCAACCGGATCAGCTGGTCGACGCTGAGCCCGGTCATCTGGACGGTCTTCTCCATGTCCTCGAGGTTCTGCCGTGCGCGCTGCGTCAGGTGACTGACGAAGTTGGCCTGGCTCTCCTGCAGCGAAGCGAGCCGTAGCTTCAGGTCCTCGATCGCCCCGGCCATGTCGGTGCGCGCGTTCTGGAGCTGATTGCGCTGGGCGATCACCGTCGCCAGCGCCCGCTGGCTCTGCGCGACCTGGAGCGCCAGATCCGCATTGGCGGCTTTCGAAAGATCGAGCTGCTGCTGCAGGGTCGCGAGTTGCTGGGTCAGCGACAGCGACTTACCGGATTCGATCTGCAGCTGGGCGTCGAGCTGGCCGACCGACCCGGTCAAGCGCGCCACCTGGTCCGACAGCGTATGGTTGGTACCCTGCTGCGCGGCCAGCTGTTGCGCGAGCGCATCGCGTTCCACCGTCAGCTCGTCGCGCGCGGTCGTCACGTCTTCGGCGCGAGCCTCCGACGCGGCGACCTCCTTGTTGAGCGCGGCGTTGCGCGCGGCGATGTGCTTCAGGTCGGTATCGAACGAGGCAAGCTTCAGCTTCAGCGCCTGGCGCAGCGTCTCGCGCAGCGCCTGCTGGCGTTCCGGATCGGCGGCGCCGATGGTCCAGAAATGCACCTGATCGCTGGTCAGCAACTGACGACGCGCCGCGCTCTCCGCGTTCGAGAGACCGAGCAAATCGGAATCGTTGTTCGAGGCGGCGTCGGTGCTGCGGGTGAACTGATCGAAGTAGCCGGTGACGTCCTTCAGCAGCTGGGTGTATGCATCGTCGGCCTTGCGGACCGCCTGCTGCTGGTTGTGCATCGATAGCTGCTGCACGGTCATGCCGATCGAGGCGCCGACTGCCGCCGTGCCGATCACGATCGCGGCGGCGCAGAGCGCCACCTGCTTGCGCGTCGAGAGTCGCAGATAGCGGATGCGGCCGTCGCTGCGCAGGATCACGTCGCGCGCCGCGAAAATCGTCCCCAATCTCTGCCGAACCCCCAACGCCCGCTGGACCGTTGAGCGCAATAAGCCCATCACTCGCATTGTCTGCAGCACCGCCCCCGTCGAACCGACCGAACGTCTCGAATTTTTAACAGTGTCAAAATTATGTTAAGAACTCGTCTAGACCGGTCGGAGAGGACGCGGCCCCCTGTTGGTCACGAGCGATCTTTGTATTGTTGGGGTAGCTTTATATCCCCCACCCCGGCGTGGCAACCCAAAACCTTTACCATAATCCTGGCATGGTGGCTCCGCCATGATTTGTGCTCCGGGCGTTCTCATCCCGCGGAGGTACCCTCGCGCGCGCATGCGTATCATCGTATGAGCTTGCGCGATCTCACGCGCAGCCCGCGTTGGCCGGCTTAAAGAATGCGATCAGGGCAGGACCTGGTAGCCCATCTTGATATTGCGCCCTTCCGCGAAGACCACGCAGCGGCGGTTGTGGGACTGGGTCTTGCAGTCGTCGAGAGCGGCGTCCTGCTCGAGAGGGCTGATCTGGCAGGCATAGTCGGCGCAGGTCTTCACCTGAGAGGCCTGGCCATCCACCGTGATCATGAAAAAGCCGAAACCGGTCGTGGCATCGTTACTGAGATAGACGACGAACCTCTGCCACACATCCCGCGACATCACCATCCGCGCGCCGTTAAAGCCGGGCTGCGGCTGCGTTGGATCGATCTTGGGCGGCGGGTTGCCGTACGTCGCGGGAGCGGGTGCCACGGGGACGGGCGTCGGCGGGGTGATCTTGGCCCTGGCCGCATAGCCTCCGTCCTGGGCATGTGCCGGCAGCACCAAGCCGAGCACGAGCACCGCCGCGAGCGTGAGCACGATGCGGCCCGGAAGATGACGAGAAGCTGTGGTCGAACTCTTGGTCATGCGACCGCGATCATAGCCGAAGGCGCGGCCGCAGGCGAAGCACTCTCGCGATCAAATCAGCAGCTGGCAGATTCGGACGGCACCGATCACCGCCAGCACTCCGCCGGCCAGCATCGCCACCGCACGCTTGGAGCGCAGGCAATGCGCGAGCACGCCGGGACCGCCGACCCGGTCGACATCGAGCCGCCGCGCCAACTCCTCTGCGCTGCCGTTATAGGAAACCACTGCCACATGCTCGAACGGCATGTAGAACGACCTGCATGTGCTCGAGACCTTCGCCTGGAGGTTCTCGGTCGCGCATACCAGGAAAATACCCATGGGCCCGTCCCCGTACGCCATAAATTCCCTCCTGTTTTGGAGATCAGGATCCGTTTCAACGGCTTTGGGCCGAAACGTATGGCCGGGGTGTCGGTTCCATCTTCCGCGTTGATTCGTCGCAGGAATTCGCTGTCCGCCTCGCTCCGCAAGCATGCTGATCTTGATCAAGCGAAGCCGACTTAAGGCTTATTTTCTTACGATCTTAACCTATTCGCGCGCCCTTCGGGGGTTCCGCACATTACGCATGCGGCCCAGAGCCCGGAAACGTATTATGCGGCGAGCGGGACGACTATCGATTTTCCCAACGGAGCCCGCGCCCCGGAGCGGCCGATGACAGAAATTTCCGAAGCAGCGCGACGGCTGAAGGAGCTGCGGGAGCAGGCCGGGCTGACCATGCGCGCAGTCTCCGAAGCGCTGGGATGGAGCCTCACCCGCTATCAGCATTACGAGGACCGCTACAAGCGCCGCTTCCTGCCCTTCGAACTCGCCAGGGACCTCGAGGCGATCTTCGCGCCTCACGGCGTGGAACCCGGCGCGGTGCTGCACCTCGCCGGCATCGAGTCCGGACAGCCGGTCAACGAGCGCCGCGAGCAGGCGCCGGCGCGCAACGCCGGGCTCGCGCAGGCGCAGCGCGACCTGCCGGTGATGGGGACGATCCGACCCGGCGCTGAGGGTTTCCACTTCAACCAGGGGGAGGCGAAGGAATTCGTCGAGCGCCCGGCCAATCTCAAAGGCGTCATCAATGCACTCGCGCTCTATATGGACGGCGACGCCATGGAGCCGCGCTATTACGCGGGTGAGCTGCTCTACGTGAACCCGAACCGGCCGCTGACCAAGAACTGCTTCGTCGCGGTGGAACTCGCCGACGGCCAGGGGCTGATCCGGCAATTCGTGCGCCGCGGCGAGGACGAGGTGGTGCTACACCAGTTCAACCCCGGGAAGGAGCTGCGGCTCAAGGCCGGCGAGGTGAAGAGGATCTACCGCATCACCGGCGCGGCGGAAGCCGGCTGACTCGCCTTCAGGCGAATGCTCCTCAAACGATCTCCCCTAGGCGATCTCGACCACGACGCGGCCCCTCACGCGGCCGGCGAGAATCTGCGGCGCGAGCTTCGGCAGGTCCTCGAGCTTCGCCGGCTGGATCGTCGCCTCGAGCTTCGCGATCGGGAGATCGGTGGCGAGGCGCGCCCAGGCGGCCTTGCGCCGCGCGATGGGGCACATCACGGAATCGATGCCGAGGATGGTGGCGCCGCGCAGCAGGAACGGCACCACCGTCGCCTCGAACTTGGCGCCACCGGCGAGGCCGCAGCTCGCGATGACGCCGTGGTACATCATCTGCGGCAGCACGGTCGCGAGGGTCGAGCCGCCGACAGAATCGATCACTCCGGCCCAGCGCTCGCTTTCCAGCGGCCGGCCGCTGGGCTGTTCGATCGAGGCCCGGGAAATGATCTCGGAGGCGCCCAGCGACTTCAGATAGTCGTGGGTCTCCGCGCGGCCGGTCGAGCAGACCGTCTGATAGCCGAGCTTCGCCAGGATCGCGGTGGCAACGCTGCCGAGGCCGCCGGCGGCGCCGGTCACCAGCACGGGGCCTTTCTTCGGATCGACGCCGTGCTCCTCCAGCGCCATCACCGCCAGCATCGCGGTGAAGCCCGCCGTACCGACCGCCATCGCCTTCCGCGCGTCGAGGCCTTTGGGCATCGACACCAGCCAATCGCCCTTGACCCGTACCTTCGCGGCATACCCACCCCAACGCGCCTCGCCGACGCGCCAGCCGGTGAGGATGACGGCATCGCCGGACTTGAAATTCGGGTTCGCGCTCTCGCTGACCGTGCCGGCGAAATCGACGCCGGGGATATGCGGATACTGGCGCACCAGCCGCCCCTGGCCTTCGAGGATCAGGCCGTCCTTGTAGTTCAAGGTGGAATGGGTGACGTCGACGGTGACGTCGCCCTCCGGCAGCCGCGCCTCATCGACCTGCTGGATCGAGGATACGACCTTGCCGTCCTTCTCCTCCAGCATCAGCGCCTTGAACATCCCTGGGCTCCTTCTAATCGCGGGCGGGCGAGAGCGTCTCGACGAAGCGGACCGGTTGGCCGGCGGGACGGTCGAGCAATTCGTCCTCGCGCATCACGATCCGACCGCGGATCACCGTCGCCTTCGGCCAGCCCGTGACCGTCATGCCGGCATAGGGCGTCCAGCCGCATTTGGTGCGGATCCAGTCGTTGGTGATCTCGCGCCTGGCCTGGAGATCGACGATCGAGAGATCGGCGTCATAGCCCAACGCGATGCGGCCCTTGCCGGCGATGCCGTAGATTCGCGCCGGCCCGGCGCTGGTGAGATCGACCAGGCGCTGGAGCGTGAGGCGACCCGCGTTCATATGGTCGAGCATGATCGGCAGCAAAGTCTGCACGCCGGGCATGCCCGAGGGCGACTGCGGATAAGGCTTCGCCTTCTCCTCCTTGGTGTGCGGCGCATGGTCGGAGCCAATGCAATCGACGACCCCGTCGCGCACCGCTTGCCACAACGCCTCGCGATGCTTGGCGTCGCGCACCGGCGGATTCATCTGCGCGAAGGTGCCGAGCCGCTCGTAGCATTCCGGCGCCGCGAATGTGAGGTGATGGGTCAGCACCTCGACGGTGGCGATGTCCTTGTTGGCGGCGAGCACCGGCATCTCGTCGCCGGTCGAGACATGGAGCACATGGATGCGGCGGCCGTGGCGGCGCGCGATGGCGATGATGCGCTTCGTCGCGCGCAGAGCCGTCTCCTCGTCGCGCCAGACCGGGTGCATCGCGGGATCGCCGCTGCCCTTCACCAGCGCCAGGCGCTCGCGCAGCCGCGCCTCGTCCTCGGCGTGGATCGCGACCCGGCGCCGGCCGCTGGCGAGAACCTTCTCGAGACTGTCGTCCTCCGCGACCAGCAGGCTGCCGGTGGAGGAGCCCATGAAGATCTTCACGCCGGCGCAGCCCGGGACCTGCTCGGTCACGGCCAGGGTCTCGACGTTCTCCTCCGAGGCGCCGACGAAGAAGGCGTGATCGACCCAGGCCCGGCCCTTGGCGCGGGCGAGCTTGTCGGCGATGTCCTTGCCGTCGAGCGTGTTCGGGTTGGTGTTCGGCATCTCGAATACCGCGGTGACGCCGCCGAGAGCGGCGCCGGCGGTGCCGCTCTCCAGGTCCTCCTTGTGCGTCAGCCCGGGCTCGCGGAAATGCACCTGGGTGTCGATTGCGCCAGGCAGCACCGTCAGGCCCTTGGCATCGAAGGTCGCCGCGGCCTTGGCGCGGGCGAGATCGCCGAAGGCGGCGACTCGGCCGTTGCGGATGCCGAGATCGGTGGGCTCCGGCCCGTTGACGGTCCAGACCGTGCCGCCGAGGACCGTGAGGTCGAAGGAATTGTCCATTCGGGTCGCAGTTTTCTGGGGATTTACGGGCTTGCCGCGGAATCTCGCGTCGAATCTCTAGGCCGCCCGGCCAGGGAGCGCAAGCCCGTGACCTGGGAGGCTCCTTGGGATAGAATGCCGGCAAAAGAAGGGAGGTCGCGGTTTGAGTGTGATCGTCAGCGTTACCGAGTTGCGCGTGAAGCTCGAAGAGCTGCGGTCGGAGCATCGCGACCTCGACGACGTCATTCAGCGCCTGACCGAGACCTCGCCGTTCAACCAGCTGCAGATCCAGCGCCTGAAGAAGCGCAAGCTGGCGCTGAAGGACCAGATGACCAAGCTGGAGAGCAAGCTGCTCCCCGACATCATCGCCTGATCCCTCGTCACACGCCCCTCCGATCCCGTCGCGCGCTGCACCGCTGCCCGGCGCCGCTGCGGCTAATCAGCCCCACCCCACGCACCACCGTAGCGAGCGACAACCGGTCACATGGAGGGAGGCCGGCGGGTGATTAATCTATTGACCGGCATCAAGGAGCAGGCACGTGGCGCACAACGAGTATCGATCGGAACCGGGCTGGCTGGGCGCATTGACCCGTGGGTTCCGCCGCGCCTGTCCGCGATGCGGCGTCGGGCGCATGTTCAGCGGCTACCTGAAGGCTCGGGAAACCTGTTCCTCCTGCGGCCTCGCCTTCGAGCCGCTGCGGGCCGATGACGCCCCCGCTTATTTCACGATCTTCATCGTCGGCCACATCGTGGTCGCCGGGCTGCTCTACATGGAGAAGGTCGCCCATCCCGCGGAGTGGTTCGAGATCGCCTTCTGGATCCCCCTCACCGTCGTGCTCACCTTCGGCCTGCTCCCCTTCGTGAAGGGCGCGGTGATGGGCGTCATCTATGCCAGCCAGAGCGGCCGGCAACGCTATCCGGCGGAATAGCCAGGGCGAATAGCGGGGGTCACGCCTTCGCTTCGAAGATCGCGTAGAGCTTCCGGACCGGCTGCACCGTCTCCCAGGTGCCGACGAAGCCGCTGGGGATGACGAAGCTGTCGCCCTTGCCGAAGGCTTCCGACTTTCCGTTCGTGTCGGTCAGCACGCATTTACCTTCCAGGATCGCGCAGAACTCGCTCTCGCTGTAGCGCACCGGCCATTTGCCGACCGAGGATTCCCAGATCCCGGAGAAGAATTGCCCGGTCCCGTCGGTGAAATAGTTCTGCAGCCGGGTCACCGGCTGACCGGAAATGGGATCGTTCGGCCGTCCCTCCTCCGCCTTCGGCGGATTGACCCCAAATCGGATGATGGCATTCGACATATGCAGCTCCCCTTCTCGCTTCGAACGGTGTCACAGAGCCCTGGCCCCGGTCGTCTCTATCATGGCTGCGGCATTTTGACATCCGCGGCCGGCCTTCTATAGTCGGCCACTTCTCGCCGCTCGAATTCCGCCTGCAGGTTCCCGTGGAAGACACCAAAGTCGGCTGGGGCAGCGTCTTCAAGGACGGGCTCGCCCTCTACACGATCATGCTCAATCTCGGCATCGGGCTCCATGCCGTGGACGTGTTCATCGTCACGACGGTGATGCCGTCGGTGGTGCGCGATATCGGCGGAGAGAGCTATTACGCCTGGACCACCATGCTCTACATGGTGGCCTCGATCATCGGCGCCGCCACCGGCGCGCCGCTGAAGGCCGGGCTCGGCGCGCGGCGCGCCTATTGCCTCGGCGCGCTCTTGTTCCTGTTCGGCTCCGTGAGCTGCGCCGTCAGCCCGCAGATGTTCCTGCTCCTGGCGGCGCGGCTGGTGCAGGGCTTCGGCGGCGGCGTCATCATCTCGCTCTCCATGGCGCTGGTGAGCGAGCTCTATCCCGAGCGCCTCCGCAAACGCATCCTCGGCCTGATCTCCTCGACCTGGGGCGTCGCCGCGCTGATCGGTCCCGCCGTCGGCGGCACCTTCGCCGAATGGGGTTTCTGGCGCGGCGCCTTCTGGATCAACGCGCCAATCATCGTCGGCTTCATGCTGGCGGCCTGGTTCCGCCTGCCCGAGCGCCGCTCACCGCCGCCGATGAGCCGCTTCCCCTATCGCCGCATGATGCTGCTTGCGGTCGGCGTGCTCTGCGTCGGCGTCGCCAGCAACTGGCAGAGCGTCACGGTGCAGGCGGCCCTCATCGTCGCCGCAGTGCTGCTGGTGTGGCAGACCCTGCGGCTCGACGCCGCCGGCGCCTCCAAGCTCTTCCCGAGCCATCCCTTCTCGCCGAAGACCACGACCGGATCGGCGAGCTGGGTGTTCTTCCTCTCCTCGATGACCCACACGGTGATCGGCGTCTTCCTGCCGCTGGCTCTGCAGGTGCTGCACGGCGTAGACCCGCTGGTTGCCGGGTACATGACGGCGAGCCTCGCGGTCTGCTGGACCTTGGCCTCGATGGCGACGGCGCATCTCCACGGCCGGGCCGCCTCGGCGGCGATCGTGATCGGCCAGGTAATGTGCTGCATCGGCCTGGGCTCGCTCGCCCTCGGCATCGACAAGGTCCCGACCTACGTCGTGCCGATGCTGAACGGCCTGGTGGGGCTCGGGCTCGGCTGCTCCAATCTTCACGTCACCGCCGCCACGATGCGGCACGCCAAGGAAGGCGAGGAGACGCTGACCGCATCCTCGATCCCCACCATCCGCTCGCTCGGCATCGCCTTCGGCGCCGCCGGCGCGGGCCTCATCGCCAACGGCGCCGGCCTGACCCTGCTCGCCGACGACATCGCCCGCGCGGTGGTCGCCGTGTTCGAGATCGGCGTGCTGGCGCCGTTCTTTGCGCTGGTCTTTGCGTTGCGGTTCGTGACGCTGACGGCGCGGCCGGCGGCCAACCCCGATGCGGTCAGCTCAAGCCCGGCCAAGACCGCGCCAGACTCGGCCGGCGCGATACACTGAGCCACCAACGCGAGAGGCGCCTGGAGGCCGCGATCGCGGTCTGGCCTTCGGGCGTCATGGTGAGGTAGGCGGCGATCGGCATCAGCGCGATGTCGGCCAGCGTGAGCTGCGGCCCCACCAGCAGCTCCGACGCCTCGCCATCATGGGCCGAGACCGAGATCTGCTCGATGGCGACGAGAGCATCGGTCACCGGCTGCACCGCCTCCTCGACCACGCGCAGGTCGCTGGGACTGCCGAGGAATGGCGCAAACAGGCGCTGGGTCGCGATTTTGCCGATCGCCGCCGGATGCAGGAATTCGCGGACGATGCCCTGGATCTCCTGCATCAGTGCGCGGGGCCGCGGCTCCGCCGGCTGCAGCGCGGGGCCTTGGAACGCCTCATCGACATAGCGCAGGATCGAATCGCTGTCATAGAGCACGAAGCCGCCCTCGACGAAGCGGGGCTGCTGCGCCGCGAGGTAGCGCAGCAGGTCGGCCATGCGGAAGCCGCGGGCGCGCAGGATGTCCGGCTCGACCAGCTGGTAGACGACCCCCTTCTCCTCCAGCGCGACGCGCGCCGCGCAGACGAAGCTGCTGTTCGCA
>DATKNM010000084.1:0-6254 GCA_035541335.1 Binatia bacterium | reverse complement strand
GCCGGTCGCGACGCTCGCTTCCCATGTCCGCGCGGTCTGCTCCACATCGTCGGGATGGAGCAGCTTCTTCCAGCCGTCGCCCATGATGTCGGCCGCCGTGAACCCGGTGAAGTCCACCAGCCGGTCGTTGCAATAGTCGATCGCGCCATCGGCCGTGGCACTCCAGAGCATCTGCGGAATCGTCTCGGTCATGCGTTGAAGATCGAGCTCGCTGGCCCGCAGCGCCGCCTCGGTCCATCTCCGTTCCGAGATATGCCGCCGGAGCTCCCCATTGAGGGTGGAAAGCTCGGCGGTCCGCTCGGCGACTCGGCGTTCGAGCTCGGCGGTCAGGCGCTTGTGGTCGATGAGGTGCCGGACCGCCTGAAGCCCGATGGTCGCCTGGTTTGCGGCCACGCTCAGCACCAGCCGCTCCGTCTGCTGCGGGAAGTCGTGACGGCAGGTGCCGACGGCCAGCAGCCCGATCTCGCCCTGCAATCCCAGGCGCAGCGGTACGACCGAGAGCTGGCCGGTGCCGATCTCGATCCGGGGCGGCCAGGCATGGGGATCGGCAGTTAGCCATGGCTGCAGCAAGGCGCCGACCTCCTCCGGCGCGGCCGGGACGCCGGACCAGGCGACGGTCCGGACCGATTCCATCGGCGCATCCCCGATCGGCTCGTGCAAGCGCAGATAGACCAGGTCCAGACGCAGCATCTCCAGCAGTGAATCGAGCAGGCGCCGGACGATCTCCGACGGCTCGCTGCTGGCCCACATCGCGGGCAGCGCGAGGACGCTCACCAGGTCGTTGATGCAGAGCTGGAGGCGCTGGACCTCCGTGGTGGGAAACTCCGGCTTCATGCCGGGGCCGCCGCCTGCGCGGCGCGCCGCCGCCGGAAGTCCTGCAGGAACTCCTCCGGCGGGACATAGAACGGATTCTCCTGGAGGATGCCGCCGATGATGATCATCGGATGCGTCCGCATCATGTCGATCACGGTGTCGCCGCCGAACTTCGCGAGGTCATAGACGCAGACGACGGCATCGTCGTGGCGGGCCCAGACGTCGTTGACCCGCGCCTCGAACTCGATGAGGTCGTGGACATGGGTGCTGTTCTCGCTGGCCCAGTCCATCTGGCAAACGATGCGGCTCAGGGGATAGGGACCCTTGGCGGAGTCGCTCACCATGGCCTCGAAGGATTCGAGCATGCGATCCTGGTCGAACCGGCCGTCCCGGAGATAGGCTTCGGTGTTGAGGTGCACCTGAAGCTGTCCGCGCTGCTGCGCGTCCGCGGCATCGATGCCCGCCGAGGCGAGACGCTCGAGATGCGCGCCGTGCCGCTCCGGGCTGACGACATGCACCGCCTTGTCGCCGCGATCGAAGCCGCCTTTGATGAACGGCAGCAGCACCCGATATTCCTCCTCGTCGCTGTTGAAGAAGGCGCAGACGTGCCGCACGCGGCCGAGCTGGGAGCCGGCAAAGGGGATGGGCGGCAGGGCATTCTTCATCGAGACGTCTCCCGTCTGGAACGTTCCTGAATTGCATGCGCCGAAGGCGCCGGCCGCACCCCGATCGGGCGCCGTCCCCACTCCCCGAGCCATCGGAAGACCGCGCCCTTTGCCCAGGATGCGCCTCTCGGCAGGCCCATGCCCACTATACCTTGGTATCGATCCGGCCGGTTTTGGCAGGCCGCGTACGACTTTAGCGCCGGGCCAGGCAACCGATACCAAGGTGCCGCCGACACCATCGTGCAATCGCGCGGGCCGGCGCCTTCCGTCTACTTGGTTTGGTGCAAATTCATCTGCAGCGCCTCAGACCCAAGGGAGACTGTCATGTCCGAGAACCTGCCATCCGCCACGCGGCGCGAGGTGCTTGTCGCCGCGGCCGCCACCGGCGCTTTGAGCCTCATCCCGACCGTGCTCCATGCCGACACCGGCGACGCCGCGATCCGTCCGTTCCAGGTCCATGTGCCCGACGACATGCTGACCGATCTCCGCCGGCGCATCGCCGCCACCAAGTGGCCGATGCGGGAAACAGTGACGGATGCATCGCAGGGCGTCCAGCTCGCCACGATGCGCAAGCTGGCGGACTACTGGCAGAAGGACCACGACTGGCGCAAGGTCGAGGCCCGGTTGAACGCCTGGCCGCAGTTCATGACCGAGATCGACGGGCTGGACATTCATTTCATCCATGTCCGCTCGAAGCACGCCAACGCCCTGCCGGTGATCATCACCCATGGCTGGCCCGGTTCCGTCATCGAGCAGCTGAAGGTGATCGCGCCGCTCACCGACCCCACGGCGCATGGCGGCACGGCCGAGGATGCCTTCGACGTCGTCATCCCGTCGCTGCCCGGGCACGGCTTCTCGGCGCAGCCCACCGCGACCGGCTGGGATCCCCAGCGCATCGCCAGCGCCTGGACACAGCTGATGAAGCGCCTGGGATACAAGCACTTCGTCGCCCAGGGCGGCGACTGGGGCGATGCCGTCTCCGAGCAGATGGCGGTGCAGGCGCCGCCGGAGCTGCTCGCCATCCACACCAACATGCCGGCGACGATACCGGACGATATCGCCGCGGCGCTCGCCGCCGGCGGGGCGACACCCGCCGGCCTCGCGGCCGACGAGAAGAATGCCTACGATCAGCTCGACTTCTTCTACAAGCACGGTCTCGGCTATGCCCAGGAGATGGCGGGGCGCCCGCAGACTCTCTATGCGCTCGAGGATTCGCCGATCGGCCTTGCCGCCTGGATGCTCGACCACGATGCGCGCAGCTATGCACTCATCGCCCGGGTGTTCGACGGCGCGACCGAAGGCCTGACCCGGGACGACATCCTGGACAACGTGACGCTCTACTGGGTGACCAACACGGCGGTCTCTTCGGCGCGGCTCTACTGGGAGAACAAGCTCGCCTTCTTCGCACCCAAGCACATCGCGATTCCGGTGGCGGTGAGCGTCTTCCCGGACGAGATCTATGCGGCCCCGAAGAGCTGGGCCGAGAAGGCCTTCCCCAAGCTCATCCACTTCAACCGGCTCGACAAGGGTGGGCACTTCGCCGCCTGGGAACAGCCGGCGGCCTTCACCGCGGAGCTCCGCACGGCCTTCCGGTCGCTGCGGGCCTAGGCCGCGCCGGGCGGCGCGCGATGCCCCACGCGCGCCGCCCCTCCCCGGTCCCATGAGAGGAGAACTCGCCATGAACCAGCAGAGCAAGGTGCTTTACACCGCCAAGGTCCACACCACCGGCGATCGCGACGGCGGCGCCGCCCGCAGCTCCGACGGCCATCTCGACATCAAGATCTCTCCGCCGGGCGGACACGGCGACGGCACCAATCCGGAGCAGCTGTTCGCCGCCGGCTGGTCCGCCTGTTTCGAGAGCGCGATCGGCATCGCCGCGCGCCGGAGGAAGGTCGCGCTGCCGCCGGAGCGTGCGATCGACGCCGAGGTCGATCTAAACCTGGTGGGTGGCAACTACACCCTCAGTGCCCGGCTGAACGTCAGCCTCCCGGGAGTACCGCGCGACGTCGCGCAGGCGCTGGTCGATGAGGCGCACACGCTCTGCCCCTATTCGCGGGCGACACACGGGAACATTGACGTCACGACCACCGTGCTCTAGGCCGGCTCTTCGGGAAAACGAGACTGGAGACGTGGAGATGCGCAGAAGAGAAGACGCGGGCACCGTCGATCTCCACCGCCGGCGTTTCGTCGGCGCGGCGGCCGTGGTCGCCGCCGCGGCCGAGCTCGGTCTCGATCGCGGCGCCCGGGCGGACGCCGCCAAGCCGGCGAGCCTGCCGGCGATCCCTCCGGGGACGAACACGAGCTTCTCCACGCTCCGGCAGATCGACGCCGGCGTGCTCAATGTCGGCTATGCGGAGGCCGGGCCCGCGGACGGGCCTGCGGTCATCCTGCTCCATGGCTGGCCCTACGACATTCACAGCTATGTCGATGTCGCGCCGCTGCTGGCCTCGGCCGGTTGCCGGGTGATCGTTCCCTATCTGCGCGGCTATGGCTCGACCCGTTTCCTCGACGGCGCCACTCCCCGCAACGGCCAGCAGGCGGCGTTGGGCGCCGACCTTGTCGCCTTCATGGATGCGCTCAAGATCCCGCGCGCGGTTGTCGCCGGCTACGACTGGGGCGCCCGGACGGCGAATATCGCCGCGGCGCTCTGGCCCGATCGGGTGGCCGGCATGGTCTCGGTCAGCGGCTACCTGATCGGCAGCCAGGCGGCCAACCGTCATCCGCTGCCGCCGAAGGCCGAGCAGGCCTGGTGGTACCAGTACTATTTCGCGACCGAGCGCGGTCGCGACGGCTACCGGCAGAACACCCGCGACTTCGGACGGCTGATCTGGCAGACCGCGTCGCCGCAATGGCAGTTCGACGATGCCACCTTCGCGCGAAGCGCCGCCGCCTTCGACAATCCCGACCACGTCGCTATCGTGATCCACAACTATCGTTGGCGCCTCGGCCTCGCGGAGGGCGAAGTCAAGTATGACGATCTCGAACAAAAGCTCGCTCAGGCGCCGGTCATCGCCGTACCGACGATCACGCTCGAAGGCGACGCCAACGGTGCGCCGCATCCCGAGCCTGCCGCCTATGCCAAGAAGTTCTCCGGCCGCTATGAGCACAGAACGATTGGCGGCGGGGTCGGCCACAACCTGCCGCAGGAAGCGCCACAGGCCTTCGCCCAGGCCGTCATCGACGTCAGCCGGGGCTGAGCGCGTACCTTAGCGTCGCTGCGCCAATGCGAAGCGGCCGTGTTCCACAAATGGCGCCTTCGGGCCCGGCTGCACGAAGAGCGCGAGCTCGGCGATTTCGAGCGGCGCGCCGATCACCTCCGCGAACTCAGCGGACAGCGCCGGCATCAACCGCGCGGCGTCCTCCTGTGACAGCGCACCGGTCAGGGTCACATGGAAGCGGAAGTCCTCGAGGACATAGGGATAGCCCCAGTCGAGGAGATGCCGCTCCTGTCGCGCGCTCAGGCCGGCGGCGCGGCGGCGGGCAAGCTCGTCCGGCCCGGCGGGACGGCGGAAGCGATCGAACTCCTTCACGCACCGCGCCGCCAAGGCGTCGAGCGCGGCACTCGGTCCTGACGGAATGAGCGCCAGAAAGCCGTCCAACGCCGCGAGACGCAGCGGCGGAACCGCGAAAGCTCCGACCGTTCCGGCGAAAGCGGCGATCGCGGCTTCGAGACCGGCGCGATCGGTTCCCTCGGCGAGGCGGAACGGCGGCTTCAAGGTCGCGTGCAACCCGTATTGTGCCGGCGCCGCGGTCAAGGCCGCGAGGCGCGCCACATCGAAACCATCCACGGCCGGACGTTCGCCAGAAGCCTCGCCCGCCGCGTCGTGGCCGAGCCAGGCCGCGCCGCGCAACGCCAGCGGCGATCCCTGCGGCGGCGTCCAATAGAGCGCGAAGCGCTCCTCCTCTCGCCTTGGAATTGTCACGATAACATCACTGGAGAGCAACCCGACGCGGATAGCGCGCCGCTAAGGTTCCTTCGCGAGCGCGCAACCCCTCCCCCTTGCACGGCGCCATGACCGGGTCGGCTCTTTTCCAATTCTCAATCGGACGCAGCGGCGAGCTCATCCGGCTGAACGATCATCTGCACCCGGTCGCCGGCGAAGACCGCGAGGCTGTGCTGGATCGCACGGCCCTCGGCATCGACGTTGACTGCCTCCGATTGCAGCACAGGCCGGTCGGAGCCCTGGGCGAGATGGAACGCCTCTTTCTCCGTCGGCATGCGGGCGATCAACCGGGTGACGCGCCGCGTGTAATCGCCGACGCCGAATTCGGCCAAGGCATCGGTCAGCGAGCCGAGGCGGCGATAGGCCTCATCAATGCCCTCGAAGCGCGGCAGCGGAAAGGCATGGGCGCCGTAGCTCAAGGGCGTGCCGTCGGCAATGCTGAGCGTCTCGATGGTGATCACCGGTGCGCCGACCGCGAGGCCGAGCTCCGCAGCAACATGTTCCGAGGCGCGGCCCGGCTGCGCGGCAAGGAGCTGGTGGCTGGGCCCACGACCCTGCGCATGGAGATTGGCGCTGAACCGGGTGCGCCGGCCGAGCATGTAAGGGATGGCGGATTGCCGGACGAAGGTGCCGCGCCCTTGTTCGATCTGCACGAGACCGCGCTCCGCCAGCACCGCGACCGCGCGGCGGACGGTGTGGCGATTGACCTTGAATCGCTCGGCCAGCTCCGGCTCGGTCGGCAGCCGGTCGCCCGGCTTCAGCAGACCGCTCTCCACCTCGGCGCGGAGGCTGTCGAGGATCTGCCGCCAGAGAGTGACCCCGCGGCCGCGGG